>CAWITM010000004.1:0-21909 GCA_963839115.1 uncultured Actinomycetes bacterium | reverse complement strand
AGGTTATGCGCGTTGGACTCCGCGATCACGCCCCGCCGCAGGTGGATCGAGTCCTCGAGGCCGACGCGGACGTTGCCGCCGAGGACCGCGGCGATGGTGACCAGCCGCATCTGCTGGCGGCCGGCGCCGAGCACCGACCACTGGAACTGGTCGCCGAACAGGCGGTCGGCCGTCCGTCTTCATGTGCATGAGGTCCTCCAGGTCGGTGCCGATCCCGCCGAGCATGCCGAAGACGGTCTGGACGAACAGCGGCGGGTCGACCAGGCCGCGGTCGAGCAAGTACGCAGATTGTAGAGGTGGCCGATGTCGTAGCACTCGAACTCGAAGCGGGTGCCGCCGGTCGCCGCAGCGTCTGCAGGATGCGTTCGATGTCCTCGTAGGTGTTGCGGAAGATGTAGTCCTTGTCGACTTCAGCTCGGTCTCTTCCCACTCGTACTTGACTCGGGGTCGCGGTCGAGCATGGGGAACAGGCCGAAGTTCATCGAGCCCATGTTCAGCGAGGCACATCTCGGGCGCCAGCTGCACGGCCGCGGCGATCCGCTCCTCGACGGTCATGTCGGGCTGCCGCCGGTCGTGATGTTGATGACGCGTCGGAGAGTCCTTGATCTCGCAGGAACTCCTTGTACACGCGGGGTCGGCGCCGGCTGGCCGTCTCCGGGTCGCGGGCGTGGAGGTGCACGATCGCCGCGCCGGCCTCGGCGGCGCCGATCGCCTGCTCGGCGATCTGCTCGGGCGTGATCGGCAGCTCGGGGGTCTGGTCGGCATGTGGATCGCGCCCGTGATCGCGCAGCTGACGATCGGTTTCATCGATCTCGGACGGGTCGGATCATGGGCTCCTCCGGAGGCGTCGCAGAATACACGAGAGAGACTATAGGCGAAAGATGCATCATCTGTATATACTTTGCCGGCGCGAAGGTCCGCACGCCGCACTAGGGAACGAAGAGGAGAAGAAGGCATGTCCAATCGCTTGATCGCCCATCTGGCTCACGTCGAGCTGCTCACGCCGAAGCCGGAGGAGTCGCTTGCCTTCTTCAAGGACGTCATCGGCCTCGAAGAATCCGGCGCCGAGGGAATTCCGTCTACCTGCGCGGCTGGGGGGAGTGGCACTACCACTCGTTGCAGCTGACCGAGTCGAGCGAGCCCGGCCTCGGTCACGCCGGTTGGCGCGCCTGGAGCCCCGAGCACCTCGAGCGGGCGGTCGCCGGCCTCGAAGCGGCCGGCGCCGGCGAAGGCTGGCACGAGGACTCGATCGGCCACGGCTCGGCCTTCCGCTACCGCGGGCCCGGCGGCCACCTGCACGAGATCTTCTGGGACATCGACCGACTACGAGCCGACGCCGGAGCTGCAGTCCGACTATCCGGACCGCCCGCAGCGCTTCGTCCCCCGCGGGATCGCGCCGCGGATGATCGACCACGTCACGGTGATGACCGCCGACCCGATGGGCGACGCCACCTGGTACCGCGACGAGCTCGGCGTCACCTTCACCGAGTACACGACCCTCGACGACGCCGACGTCCCGGTCTTCTGCATGACGACCAACAACGAGAAATCGCACGACCTCGGGCTGCTGATGGATCGCTCCGGGGTTCCCGGCCGGCTCCACCACGTCGCCTTCTGGGTCGACACCCGCGACGAACTGCACCGGGCGACCGACATCCTCCTGAACCAGGACGTCGCGATCGAGACCGGCCCGGGCCGCCACGGGATGGGCGAACAGGAGTACCTCTACTTCAAGGAGCCGGGCGGCAACCGGATCGAGATGAACACCGGCGGCTACCGCCTCTACGTCCCCGACTGGGAGACGCGGAAATGGACGCCGGCACTCGGCTCGCAGACCTTCTACCGCAACATCCCGATGCCGGAGTCGATGCTCGAAGGGACGCCGAAGGCGGCGACTCGCGAGGGCGAGGGCGTCGGGGTCAGCGGCAATCCCTGGGACGCGGCGAGCGTCCGCTAGCGGCGCCGCCGCGAGCGCCGGAGCGAGGAGCGCGTCGATGGCACGAATCGACGCCCACGGCCACCTGATCCCGGCGGCCTACCGGGCGGAGCTCGAACAGCGCGACCTGCTGCCGCCCTACCCGCTGCCGCCGGCGACGCCCGCGGTCTACGCCGAGACGATGGACCGCCATCGGATCGACGCGGCCGTGGTCTCGCTCTCGCCGCCCGGCGTCTGGTTCGGCGACGCCGGGCTGGCGCGCGAGCTCTCGCGGCTGGTCAACGAGGAGCTCGGCGGCGCTCGTCCGCGCCGACCTTCGCGCTTCGCCGGCTTGGCGACCCTGCCGCTGCCGGACGTCGAGGGGGCGCTGGCGGAGATCGCCTACGCCCTCGACACGCTCGGTCTCGACGGCGTCGCCCTGCACTCGAACGTCGACGGGGTCTACCTCGGCGACCCCGGCCTGCGACCCGATCTTCGACGAGCTCGAGCGCCGCGGCGCCTACGCCTTCGTCCACCCGATCCAGCCGCGCGACCCCGGTGCCGCTGCCCGGGTCCCGATCTGGCTGCAGGAGTTCCCTTCGACACCACCCGGGCGGTCGTCAACCTGATCTACAGCGGCACCCTGGAGCGCTGCCCGGGCATCCGGCTCCAGCTCGCCCACATGGGCGGCGCGGCGCCGTTCCTGGCCCACCGGATCGCCGAATGGGCGGGTCGCGACCCGGAGCGGCCGCGGCCGCCCCGGCCGGCGCACTCGCCTACCTCGGCCGCCTCTACTACGACACCGGCCTCGCCAACAACCGACTCGCGGTCGGCCGCGAGTGCGCGAGCTGGCCGGCCTCGAGCGGATCGTCTTCGGCACCGACTGGCCCTACGCGGCGCTCCCGGGCGGGAGATCCGGCGCCCGGTCTCGGCCTCGGCCCGGACGAGCGGGCGCTGGTCGACGGCCCAACGTCGCGGCCCTGGTGCCGCGGCTGGCCGCCGGCTGACCGGCCGGGAGGACTACGGCAGTCGGCCGCGAAGGCCCGCTCGGCGACCGGGGGCCACCACGGCGCATGTCGTGCGCAGCCGCCCGAGCTCGTGTCGGGGTCGAGCCCGTGCGAAGATCAGCACGGCAGTGCGGGCGTAGTGGTCGACCAGCCGCCGTCACGGCGAGTTCGGCGTCGTCCTCCGCGCGGCGTCGATGATGGCGCGGTGCTCGCTCGCGGCGCTGGTTCCAGATCGTCCGGTTCGGTCGGCGCCGAAGTTCACCCGGTAGCGCTCGGCGTGGTCGAAGAGCTGGGCGATCATCTCGGTCACCCGCTCGCCGGCGGCGGCGACGAGGCGGGCGTGGAAGGCGTGGTGGGGAGTGCGGAAGCCGAGCCGTCGTCGGTCCGCATGTAGTGGTCCATCTGCGCCATCAATCCCTCGAGTTCGGCCACTCCTGCGAGCCGAGGGTCGGGACGGTGATCCTGATCGCGACCCCTCGAGCGCGATCCGCATCGACATAGAGCTCCTCGGCGTCGGTGGCCGAGAAGTCGGCGATCCGCACGCGCCGGTTCGGTTCGGAGATGATGAGTCCCTCGCGCTGGAGCATCCGGATGGCCTCGCGCAGCGGCGTCCGGCCGACGTCGAGCTGGCGGGCGAGGGCCGCCTGGGAGGTTTCGCCGGCGGGGATGTTGCCGCGCAGGATCTCGTCGCGAAGCGGTCGTGGACGATCGTGACGTTCTGGCCGTCGCGAGTCGAGGCGCCTCCTTTGGTCCCCGCGGCATTCGACCAGTCTACCTCTCCACCCAGGAGTAAAAGAGTGCATACACCTCGACGAACCGGCGCGACCCAGGAGAGGTGGCGGCGGCTGGCAACGTCTTACTCGGCGCCGGCCGAGGCGCGCTCCGCTCGGGGAACGCCGGCCTCCGCGACGCAGCGGTTGAGCTGCTTGCCGAGACCGGTGACCGTTCCCACCATCACGTCTCCCGGCTGCAGGAAGACGCCGTGGGAGGCGCCGTTGCCGGCGGGCGAGCCGGTGAGGACGAGGTCGCCGGGGCGGAGCTCGGTGACCGTGGTGAGGTAAGAGATCAGGTGGGCGACGTCGAAGAGCATGTCCGCGGTCGACTCGTCCTGCATCGTGCGGCCGTTGACCGTCAGCTTGATCTGCAGGTCCTGGGGGTCGGCGACGAAGGCGGCGGGCACGACGAGCGGCCCGACCGGCAGGAACGTCGGTGCGTTCTTCCCGGCCAGCCAGTCGATTCAGAGCGTGCCGGCGTCCCAGCGGGCGAGCGCGTCGCGCGAGGTGAGGTCGTTGGCGATCGTGTATCCGGCGACGAGGCCGAGCGCCTCCTCCGGCGGCACGCGACGGCCGGCGCGGCCGATCACGGCCGCCAGCTCGAGCTCCCAGTCCGACTGCTCGGAGTCCGAGGGAAGGCTCATCTCGTCTTCGGCGCCGACCATCGAGTGCGAGGAGCCGAGGAAGACGAACGGGCGGCCGTCGGCGGCGCGCTCGTCGAGGAGACGACGGGCGGTGTCGCGGCTGCCCTCGGCGTGGCCGTCGGAGTCGTCGCCGCGGCGCTCGGCGCCGGCGATCAGGTCGAGGACGTGCTGGCGGTAGTTGGCTGCCGCCTGGAAGATCTGCCCGACCGGCTGGACCGGGGCAGGCGCAGCTCGCCGAGCGGCACGCCGTCGGAGCCGGGGACGCCTTCGTCGGCGAGGCGCTGCAGCTTCGGCAGGCAGGCGCCCCAGTCGTCGACGAGGCCGCGGACGGTCGTCGTCTCACCCGCAGCAGCGGGCGCAGGTCGCGCGCCCTTCCGTCGAGCACGAGGCAGGCAGCGCCTGGCCGTCAGAGGCAAAAGTTCCAAGCGAAAACCGTGCGCCAGCGGTCAATTTCTCTCCTCTCCCTATCCCAATGCAAGGAGTACGATCAACGACGGAATGAACATGCTTCAAGGTACTGTATACACATATCGCGAGATACGCAAAACCGCTTCTTAACGATAAGTGGATACATCACTTCCTTTCTGATATACCTTTGCCCCGTTCGTACAAGCCAGTAGATAATCCGGGAAGGCTGTCGTTGGGTGCGGCGGCCGGCGAGCACAAGAGGAGCAATGGATGTCCGAGATCGCGACCGACAGCGTCACGGCCGAGAACTGAGAATCGCTGTCCGCGGCCTTTCCAAGACCTTTCCGGGCACACGCGCGCTTGCTGATGTGGATCTCGACATCTCGGGCGGCGAGGTGCATGCGCTTTGCGGCGGCAACGGTTCTGGGAAGTCGACGTTGATAAAGATCCTCTGCGGTGTCTACCAAGGGGATCCAGGGGAACAGTCTGCGTCGGCAACCAGGAAATCGCCGTCGATGCAACGAGCCCGGAGTTCGCTCGCTCCGTTGGAATACATGTCGTTCACCAGGACCTTGGAGTCTTTCTTGATATGTCCGTAGCCGAGAACATCGCGCTCGGACATGGTTATCCGGTCAGGGGGGGAGTGCAGGTCCGCTGGTCGAGACTTCGCAACAGTGCCAAGCAGCTTCTTGAGCGGTTTGAGATCGAGGCGTCGCCGAATACTCAGTTGCGGGATCTGAGTCAAGCGGTTCGCACCGAGGTGGCGATAGCGCGGGCCTTGCAGGATGACGACTCCGAGGGCTTGTTGGTGTTGGATGAGCCGACCTCCTCGCTGCCCTCGCACGAGGTCGAGCTGCTCTAGGCGTGCTGCGTCGCTACGCAGCACGCGGTCAGGCGATCCTCTACGTCAGTCACCGCCTCGACGAGGTCCTTTCCATTTCCGATCGCGTCACCGTACTTCGCGATGGGCGGCGGGTCGCCACCCTCCAGGCCGAGGAGCTGGATGAAGACCGCTTGATCCACGAGATCGTCGGTCGCCAGATCGATCGGGTATTCCCGTCGATGCCGGAGGTCGTCGACACCAAGGCCTCCCAGCTTCGGGTCCGAGGGCTGACTGCCGGCCCGCTCCGTGAGATCACCTTCGATGTCGCGCATGGCGAGGTGGTTGGGATCGCCGGCTTGCTCGGGTCCGGGCGGACTGAGCTGCTGGAGGCAATCTTCGGCGAGCTGCAGGTTGGAGTCGGGCGAAATCCAACTCGACGGCAAACCGGTGCGGCTGCGCCGGCCGGCCGATGCAATGGCCGTCGGAGTCGCCTTCGTTCCCGAGAACCGAGCGGAGGATGCGGCAATGCAAGATATGACCGTCAACGCCAACATCTCCGCGGCGACTTTCGGCCGTTATTGGTCTTGGAGGCGGCCCTGGATCGCGAGCCGGCGGATGCGCGGGGACGCCGAGCGCTCAATGGCCGAATTCCTGGTCAAGGCTGCCTCGGAGGAATCGCTTCTTTCGACGCTCTCGGGTGGCAACCAGCAGAAGGTCGTTCTAGCGCGTTGGCTGCGTCGCAAGCCACGGCTGCTGCTCCTCGACGAGCCAACCCAGGGTGTGGATGTAGGTGCCCGCGCGGAGATATACGGGCTGGTCCGCAACGCGGTCGTCGAGGGCGCCTCGGCCGTCATCGTCGCCTCCGACTTCGAGGAGCTCGCGCATGTCTGTGACCGTGTTCTGATCCTTTCACGCGGACGGATCGCCGGCGAGGTGCGACCGCCGCACCTCAGTGCAGAGAGTTTGATGCAGGCAGCGAATCAGGCAACTAATGGGAGAAGTCACCATGGGAACTAAATCTGGCTCTGGCTATCAGCGAAGGGCTTTGGACCTTCTCGAGCGAGGTGGCCTGCCATTGCTGGGGGTCGTGCTCTTCGCCTTTTTCGCGCTCGACTCCGCCAGTGGCTCCGTCTTCACTGGAGGCGCCAATGTCAAGAACATACTCGGCAACCAAGCAGTTACGGGACTTGTTGCCTTGGCAATGGTCATTCCACTTGTTTCAGGATATTTCGACTTCACTGTCGCCGGGACCACCGGCGTAGTGAACATCGCCATGGCATCGCTGGTGGGCCCCCATGGATGGCCGATCTTGCCCGCCATTGCCTTCTCGTTGGGTATCGGAGCCATGATCGGTGTCATCACCGGATTCCTGGTTGCCAAGGTGCAGCTCAACGCGTTCGTCGTGACTCTCGGTGGCTATACCTTGCTGGGCGGACTTGGCCAGTTCTATACCAAAGGGCGCTTCATCTCAGAAAAGATCCCGGCGTCATTTGACAGCTGGGGATCGGAAACGTGGCTCGGCGTGCCCAAGCCCTTCTACCTCCTGATCGTTATCGGCGTGCTCGCCTGGTACCTGCTCTCCAACACTCCCTTCGGCCGCCATCTGGAAAGCATCGGGTCGAACGAGCGCGCTGCTCGTCTCGTTGGAGTCAACGTCACCCGTACGATCTGGACCAGCTTTGTGATCTCGGGCGTCCTCGGCGCGGTCGCTGGATCCTGGAGACCTCTCGCGCTGGTGCCGGAAGCGCCGAAACCGCAGCCGCCTTCCTCTTTCCGGCATTCACTGCCGTCTTCCTCGGTGCGACCACGATCCGGCCTGGTCGCTACAACGTCTGGGGTACGGTGATCGGCGTCTACTTCGTTGCCCTCAGCGTCAGCGGTTTTACTCTTCTGGGGGCCGAAGCCTGGGTTCAGCCAGTTTTCAACGGCGCAGCACTGATCGCCGCCGTCGCCCTGACCACCTTCGCCAAACGGACGCGCGAACGAGGCGGAACCGTTTCGGTTGCTGACGCGGAGTCGCCGTCAGGCGGCAGCTTGTCGAAAGCGGGCGAAAAGGCCGTGCAGCTGACCTCCACGGCTGGGGAGAAAGGCGGCTAGCGAGAGTAGCGCCGAAGAACGATCGGGTGATCGTCGCCCGGACGAGCAGAACTACAACTAAGAGAGGACACGAATTGATGCACCAAACTAAGACCGAGGGAAAGGCGCGACCGACTTTGAGTCTGCTGATTGTCGTAGGCGGCTTGCTGTCGGCGCTGCTTCTAGCGGCCTGCGGTTCCAGCTCGGACCAAAACGGCAGCGGAGGCGCGAGCGCCGAAACGACGCAGTACGGGCGCGACGACAAATCGGCCGAACCGTCCAGCGGGGCCGCCGAAACAACCGTCTACGCCAAAGGCGTTCCCACCCTGAAGGAACTCTATGCCAATAGCAACGAACCACCACCCACGTCGGGTCCGCCTGCCGCAAAGGATAAGACCGTGGTTTGGGTTTCGCTGCGGCCAGGCAGCAATTGGGTGCGCGATCCCGGCCAAAGTTTCCTTGAAGCCGCCAAAGCGCTCGGCTGGAAAGCCAGCATTGCTGACGGCAAGCTCAATGTGGGCAACGGCTATGCCACGCGATCCACACGGCGATCGCCTCCCACCCGGACGCGATCATCGGGTTTCGGCATAGGCTGCGAGGAAGCCAAAACTCCCTATGAAGAAGCCAAAGCGGCGGGGATACCCGTCGTCGAAACACAGAACACCGACTGCAATGATCCCCGCGCATGGACCCTCGCTGTTCAAGGTCGAAAATCTGTTCACGAAGAAAGCAAAGTCCGCCTGCTGAATTCTACGAACGCTACGGCGAGGAACCAGGCCGCCTACGTAGTTGACAGAACCAAAGGCAAAGCCAAAGTGCTGCTCACCGAATTGTCGGCCCGCTTGGTAAAAGAATCGGTAACGGATGGAAGTCGGTGTTCCAAAATGCGCGAATGTGAAGATCTTCGCAAACGTCGAATGGGAAGCGGCGGAACAGCGCCCTGCCGGACCGCTTGAACAGAAGTTCCGCGACCGCACTGACGAAATATCCTGAAGCCAACTCGGCCCTGTCATCTTCGACTCGATGGCGACGTATGGGGGCCTGGCGAAGGCAATCGTCGACGCGGGCCGGCACACGACATGCTTGTCGTCGCCGGCGAAGGGTTCGACGAAACGCTCGACCTGATCCGGGCAGGCGACAAAGGCCTGACCGCCGAGGGTGGTGCGTTCGATCAGTCCGGTTGGTTCCCCTGGGAGGTCGCGGACGAGATCAACCGTTTCTTCAACGGTGAAAAATCAGTCCCCGAGGGGCTCGGATTCACGGCGATCGACGCCGATCACAACATGCCTCCGGACGGCCAGAACTACGAAGCCGAAGTCGACTACAGGAAAGGCTACGAAAAAGTCTGGAACGGCGAATAGGACGCTGTTGACGACGCGGACGCGGCGGACCGGAGCGAACCGGTCCGCCGCGTTGCGCCGCAGAGAGACAGAGGAGGGCTGAGCAGATGGTCAAGGTAATAGGGATTTTCAAGAAGAGGTCCGATATCTCCAACGAGGAGTTCCGCAACCACTACGAGAACAACCACAGCCACCTCTTCGATCCGTACCTCGAGGACCCGGGTGTGAAGAAGTACGCGCGTCGCTACCTGAAGCCGATCGCGGCGGCGATCACCGGCGAGGTCCACGACGCCGGCTATGACGTGATCATGGAGGTGTGGTGCGACGAGGAGTGGTACGAGCGGTTTTTCGTCGACCAGCCGCCGGAGGAGTTCCGCAACATGATCGCCGAGGACGAGGAGAGGTTCCTCGACCGGGACTCGATGCAGCTCTACGTCGAAGACGGGGAATTCGAGTCCGACCTGGAGAAGCTCCGGTAGCCGGCCGCCGAGACGCTGCTGTCTGTACTCCGTAACAACTTCGTGAAAGTAGGGAACCAGAGGATGAATCGCCTAGAGGGCAAGGTCGCGCTGATCACCGGCGCCGCGCGCGGGCAGGGACGCAGTCACGCGGTGCGGTTGGCCGAAGAGGGTGCCGACATCATCGCGATCGACATCTGCGAGCAGATCGACACCGCCTCCTACGAGATGTCGACCGAGGCCGACCTGCAGGAGACGGTGGCGCAGGTCGAGCAGCTCGACCGCCGGATCGTCGCCCGGAAGGCCGACGTCCGCGACCGCGCCGCCCTTGGCACCGCGATCTCCGACGGCGTCTCCGACCTCGGCCGGCTCGACGTCGTCGCGGTCAACGCCGGCATCGCCTCGATCGCCCCCGCGCTCGAGCTGACCGACGAGATGTGGCGCGACATGCTCGACGTCAACCTGACCGGCGCCTGGCACACCGCGGCCGAGGCGGTCCCCCACATCCTCGAGGGCGGTCGCGGCGGCTCGGTGATCCTCACCTCCTCGGGCGGTGGGCTCAAAGCCCTGCCGAACCTCGCCCACTACACCGCCTCGAAGTTCGGGGTGATCGGGCTGACGAAAACCCTTGCGGTCGAGCTCGCCGAGCAGAACATCCGCGTCAACGCGATCTGCCCGACCGGAGTCGACACGCCGATGCTCCTGAACGAGCCGCAGTACAAGCTGTTCATGCCCGACCTCGAGAACCCGGGTCGCGCGGAGGCCGAAACCCCCGGCTCGCCCTTCTACACGATGAACGCGATCCCGATCCCCTGGGTCGACCCGGTCGACATCAGCAACGCCCTGCTCTTCCTCGCCTCCGACGAGGGCCGCTACGTCACCGGCGTCGCCCTGCCGGTCGATGCCGGCTTCCTCATCAAATAGGGCCATGGTCAAGGTCGTCGGCCTGTTCAAGAAGCGGGCGGGACTCTCCGACGAGGAGTTCCGCGACCACTACGAGAACCACCACATGCATCTCTTCGACGAGCTCGTCGGCATGCCGGGTGTGAAGCGCGCCGCGCGCCGATACCTGGCGCCGGTCCCGGCGGCCGGCGGCGCCGGCGCTTCCGAGTTCGACGTGTTGATGGAAGTGTGGTGCGACGAGGAGTGGTACGAGTCCTTCTTCGTCGACCAGCCGCCGGCGCAGTTCCGGGCAACCGTCGCCGCGGACGAGTCCCGGCTCTTCGAAGCCGATCGGATGCAGCTCTACGTCGTCCACGAGCGGACGGGCGGGTCCAAGTGGTGAGAGAGGACCCGACACTTGCCTTGGCCGGACGGCAGATCGTCGACCTCTCGGTACCGCTCGACAACGACATCCCGGCGGATCCGCCCTTCCAGAAGGTCGAGATCGAGTACACCGCGCACGACGCGGGCGCGGCCGAAATCGTCAGCGCCTTCCCCGGCCTCACCGTCGACGAGCTGCCGGAGGGCAAGGGTTGGGCGGTCGAGCGGGTCCGCATCTCGACCCACAACGGCACCCACATGGACGCTCCCTGGCACTACCACCCGACCCAGGACGGCGGCGCGCCGGCGACGAGGATCGACGAGATCCCGCTCGACTGGTGCATCCGCCCCGGGGTCAAGCTCGATTTCCGCGACCTCCCGGACGGCCACGTGACCACCCCGGCGGAGATCGACGCCGCGCTCGAGCGGATCGGGTACGAGCTGCAGCCGCTCGACATCGTCCTCTGCAACACGAGGGCCGGCGAGCGCTTCGGCGAGGCGGACTACCTCGATTCCGGCTGCGGCTTCGGCCGCGAGGCCACCCTCCACCTGGTCGGCAAGGGCGTGAAGATCGTCGGCACCGACGGCTGGTCGTGGGACGCCCCGTTCTCGGCGACCGCGAAGCGCTACGCGGACACCGGCGACGCCTCGCTCATCTGGGAGGGCCACAAGGCCGGCGCCGAGGCCGGCTACTGCCAGCTCGAGAAGCTGACCGGCCTCGACCGGCTGCCGCCGACCGGCTTCACGGTCCTCTGCCTGCCGGTCAAGATCACCGGCGCCTCCGCCGGTTGGACCCGTTGCGTGGCGGTGCTGCCCTGAGCGCCGAGCCCGACATCCTCTGGCGCCCCTCGGCCGCGACCGTTGCGGGCTCTAACCTGGCGACCTACTCGGACTGGCTGCGCCGCGAGCGGGGTGTCGAGGCCGCCGCCTATCCGGAGCTCTGGCGCTGGTCGGTCACCGAGCCGGACGAGTTCTGGAGCTCGATCTTCGACTGGTTCGGAGTGGAGCACGACGGCGAGCGCGGCCCGGTCCTGGCTTCGCGCGGGATGCCCGGAGCGGAGTGGTTCCCGGGGGTGCGGCTGAACTACGCCGAGCGCGCCTTCGCCGGCAAGGACGACGACGAGGTCGCGATCCTCCACGCCTCCGAGCTGCGCGATCTCGACCGCATCACCTGGGGCGAGCTGCGCCGCCGGGTCGCCGCCTGCGCCGCCGGGCTGCGCTCGCTCGGCGTCGAGCGGGGCGACCGCGTCGTCGCCTACCTGCCGAACGTCGCCGAGGCGGTCGTCGCCTTCCTCGCCGGCGCCTCGATCGGTGCCGTCTGGTCCTCCGCCTCACCCGACTTCGGGGCCGGGTCCCTGATCGACCGCTTCGCCCAGATCGAGCCCAAGGTCCTGATCGCGGTCGACGGCTACCGCTACCGCGGCAAGGACTTCGACCGGGCGCCGGTGGTCCGGCAGCTGCAGGAGGCGATGCCGAGCCTCGAGCACACGGTGCTGCTTCCCTATCTCGATCCGGAGTCCGGCGCGGCGCCCGAGAGGAGCGGGCTCGAGGGCGCGGTCGGCTGGGACGACCTGCTGGCGGCGGGCGCCGGCGCCGAGCTCCGCTTCGAGCGCGTCCCCTTCGACCACCCGCTCTGGGTCCTCTACTCCTCGGGGACGACCGGCCTGCCGAAGGCGATCGTCCAGGGCCAGGGCGGGATCCTGCTCGAGCACCTGAAGATGCTCCACCTCCACGTCGACGCCCGGCCCGGCGACCGCCTCTTCTGGTTCACGACCACCGGCTGGATGATGTGGAACTTCCTCGTCTCCGGCCTCCTCACCGAGGCGGCGATCGTCCTCTACGACGGCAACCCGGGCCATCCGGACCTGGGAGTGCTCTGGGACCTGGCCGAGCGGACCGGGACGACCACGTTCGGCACCTCGGCGTCCTACATCGCGGCCTGCATGAAGGCCGGCGTCGAGCCGGCGCAGGGGCGCGACCTATCCCGCCTGCGGGGGATCGGGTCGACCGGCAGCCCGCTCTCGCCGGAGGGCTTCGACTGGGTCTACGACGAGCTCGGCGCCGACACCTGGCTCTTCTCGACCTCGGGCGGCACCGACCTCTGCACCGCCTTCGTCGGCGGCGTCCCGACGCTGCCGGTCTACCGCGGTGAGCTGCAGGCGAGAGCCCTGGGCGCCGCGGTCGAGTCCTGGGACCCGGTCGGGAAGCCGCTGACCGGCGAGGTCGGCGAGCTGGTGATCACCGCGCCGATGCCCTCGATGCCCCTCTACCTCTGGGACGACGAGGACGGCTCGCGCCTGGAGGAGAGCTACTTCGAGATGTTCCCCGGCACCTGGCGCCATGGCGACTGGATCGAGATCACCGAGCGCGGCACCGCGATCATCTACGGCCGCTCCGACTCGACCATCAACCGCGGCGGCATCCGCATGGGGACGGCGGAGATCTACCGGGCGGTGCTCGCGTCCGAGGAGGTGACCGACGCGCTGGTCGTCGATCTCCCCCGCGAGGGGACCGACGGCTGGATCGCCCTCTTCGTCGTCCTCCGCGACGGCGCCGAGCTCGACGACGACCTGCGCCGCTCCCTGGCCCGCGCGGTCCGCGAACGCTGCAGCCCGCGTCACGTCCCCGACGAGGTCTCCGCGATCGCCGAGGTCCCGCGCACCCTCTCCGGCAAGGTGCTCGAGGTCCCGGTCAAGCGGATCCTCACCGGCACCCCGGCGGAGAAGGCGGTGAGCCGCGACTCGCTGGCAAACCCCAAGGCCCTCGACTATTTCGTCGACCTCGCCGCCGGGCCGGTGTCGAACGCCTCGAAGTGACGGTCGCGGCGAGATCCGACCCGGTCCTGGTCGCTCCGCCCGCCGGCTTCCTCCATGTCCCGGCCTCGTCCGCCCGCTGGGAGGAGACCTCGCGGAAGGGGATGCCGCCGATCTTCCCGACCCGCGAGCTGGGGCTGGAGCGGGCGACCCGGGGGGCGGCGAAGCTGATCCACGCCCGCACGCTGCCGGCGGTCGCGACGTTCGCGACGCCCTGGCACCGGCACCTGGCCGGGGCCCAGGTCCTCTACGTCCTCGGCGGCTCGATGAGCACCAGCTTCGGCGACGGCTCGGAGCTGTGCCTGCGCCGCGGCGACGCCGCCGTCTCGACCGGGCCGAGCTGGCACCGGCACCACTCGTTCGACCCTTCCTACGAAGTGCTGGAGCTGATCTCGCCGCCGGCCAATCCGACGATCGACCGCGACGATCCGCCGCCCGCCGAGCCGCGACCGGAGGACGCCTCGGCGCCCTGGGCGTCGTTCCGCGCCGCGGGCCCGTTCGCGGCCGATCCCGCCGGGGCCCCCTTCGGCTTCCGCGATCTCGGCTCGCACCCGGTCGGCGGCGGTCGCCTCGCGGTCCGGGTCGGCCGGCCGCTGGAGGAGGGCCGGGCGAGCCGCCCGTGGCCCGCCGCCGAGCGCCGCCAGGTCGTCGTGGTCGTCGCCGGCTCGGCGCTCGCCGCCGCCGCCGAGCCGACCCCGCTGCGGCCCGGGGACGCCGTTCATCTCGATCCGGGCCGGGCCGGCGAAGTCGAGCTGGCCGACGCCTCGGCCGACTTCACCTTCGTCCAGGTCTCCGAACCGGTGCCGGGGAAAGAACCGTAAGCGGGGGGCACCATGGGACCAGCCGTCGCGCATGCCGGTTTCGCATACCCCGAGGGACTGGCCTGGTCGCCGGACTCGGAATCGCTGCTGCTGAGCGAGGCGGCGAGCGGGCTCGTCCACCGGATCCGCGACGGCATCGGCGCCCCGGAATTGCTCGCCGACCTCGGCGGCGGCGCCAACAACGTGGCGACGGCGGGCGACGGCGGCTGCCTCGTCGCGCAGAACGGCGGCATCGACATGGCCCCCTTCATGGCGCGGCGCTACCCGGAGATGGAGCGGCTGCCGCCGGTGCGTCCGGTCGACCCCGGCATCGTCCACCTCTCGCCGTCGGGCGAGGCCACCTACCTGGCGCGGGAGGGGCTCGCCGCCCCGAACGACATCGCGATCGCCGCCGACGGCTCGATCCTCGTCACCGACCCCGGCAACCTCTTCCGCGAACGCCGGCGCCGTCCCTGCCTGCGCCGGGTCTCGGCGGCGGGCGAGGTCGAGGAGGTCGCGAGCGGGTTCGACTACTGCAACGGGCTGGCGCCGGGGGAGAGCGAGCTGCTCGTCTCGGACAACGGCTACGTCGATTGGGGCGGCCGCGACCGCTCCGCCGCGGTCTACCGGCTGCTCCCGGACGGCCGCCGCGAGGTCGTCGTCTCCTACGAGGACCGCGAGGTCGACGGGCTCGCGGTCGCCGCCTCCGGGCGCATCTACGTGGCGCGGCAGGACCGGGCCCGGGTCGAGGTGCTCGAGGGCGGCGAGCTCGTCAAGGTTCTCGATGCTCCCGGCACGATGATCACCAACGTCTGCTTCGGCGGCCCCGGCCGTCGCTGGCTGTTCGCCGCCGACGCCCGCAACGGAACGCTCCTGATCTGGGACGAGGTCGGCGATCGCGGCTGCCCGGACCACGAGTGGGACGCGACCCTGGTGGCGAGCATCTAGATGGCCCGGCACGACTGGAAGGGCCGGCTCGTCGCCCACCGCCCCGACTCGGTCGAGCGCTACCGGGCGGCGGGACTGTGGGGGGAGCTGACGATCGCCGAGGAGCTACGGGCGAGCGCCGAGCGGTTCGGTGAGCGACCGGCGGTGGCGGCGCCGGACGGGCTGCTGACCTATGCCGAGCTCGACCGCGGGGCCGACCGGATCGCCGCCGGCTTCGCCGCGCTCGGGCTGCGGCCCGGGGAGCGGATCCTGTTCCAGCTGGCCAACTCGACGAGCGCCGCGCTCGCCTGGTACGGCGCCCTCAAGGCCGGGCTGATCCCGGTCTGCACGCTGGTTGCGCACCGCGGCCGCGAGATCGACCAGATCCTGCGCCGCAGCGGCGCCGTCGCCCACCTCGTGCAGGCCGACCTGCCGCGCGCCGATCTGGTCGCGCTGGGGAGGCGGATGGCGCGCTCGCATCCCGCCCTGCGGGAGCTGATCGCGGTCGGCGGCGGGCCCGACGAGGGGGCGGTGCGGTTCGAGTCCCTCGGCACCGGCGTCGACGGGGCCGCGGCGCGAGCGACCGTCGATGCGATCCAGCGCTCGATCGATCCGGACGAGGTCGCCGTCTTCCAGCTCTCCGGCGGCACCACCAGCACGCCGAAGATCATCCCCCGCCTGCACGCCGAGTACTGGTACAACGCCCACGCCTACGCGCGGTTCTGGGACTGGGGGAGCGAGGAGCGGGTCGCCCACCTGATGCCGATCGTCCACAACGCGGGCATCGTCTGCGGCCTCCACGCACCCCACGCGGTCGGCGCCTGCGCCCTGATCGGCGACCCGCGGCGGGAGGTCGCGGCGCCGCTGCTGGCGCAGCACGGCGTCACCGACATGATCGTCAACCTGGCGCTCTTCGACCTCCTCACCGCCAGCCCGGAGATGAGGCGGGCGGTCCGCGGCCTGAAGCGCCTGATGTTTTCCGGCAGCAAGCTGCCGCGGGCGGTCGTCGAGGAGTTCGAGGACGACGGCTGCACGGTCGTCCAGGTCTTCGGCATGGGCGAGGGCCTCTTCATGCAGACGCCGGTCTCCGCCTCGGCGGCGATGCGCCACCACACGGTCGGCGTCCCGCTCTCGGCCGCCGACGAGGTCCGGGTCGCCGAGCCGGCCGACGGGACGCCGCTGGCGCCCGGTGAGGTCGGCGAACTGCAGTGCCGCGGGCCGTACACGCTGCCCGGCTACTTCGATGCCGCCGAGCGCAACCGCGACGCCTTCACCGCCGACGGCTTCTACCGCACGGGCGACCTGGTCGGCGAGCGCTGGATCGACGGGGAGCGCTGCTTCGCGGTCGAGGGGCGGCTGAAGGACGTGATCAGCCGTGGCGGCGAGAAGATCAACGTCGAGGAGGTCGAGCGGCTGCTGGTCGAGCATCCGCGGATCCGGCTGGCCGCCGTGGTCGCGATGCCGGACCCCCGCCTCGGCGAGCGCGCCTGCGCCTTCGCGGTCCTCGAGGCCGGCGACGAGGAGGCCTTCGAGCTCGACGAGCTGACCGGATACCTCGACGCCAACGAGGTGGCCAGGTTCAAGTGGCCCGAGCGACTCGAGGTGGTCGCCGACCTGCCCCGGACCAACGTCGGCAAGATCGACAAGCGAGCGCTGCGACGCGACATCGCGGCGAAGAGCGAGTGGCTGGTCGTCTAGGCTCGCCTTGGTCCGGTCCGCAGACGAGGTGAATCGGGAAGGAGCAGGAGACAGTGGCGCAGACGAGCTCTGCCGGCAAAGGCAAGACGAAGCGGGCCCCCGAGAAGCCGCGCCCCGAGTCGAACGCCCGCCGCGACCTGGTCCAGAACAGGCTCTTCGAAGTCTCGACCGAGATCTTCGCCGAACGCGGCTACGGCGCGACCAGCCTGCAGGACATCGCCGAGGCGATGGGGATAAGCCGCCCCGCTCTCTATTACTACGTGAAGAGCAAGGAGGAGATCCTCGATCGCCTGCTCGAGGAGTTCCCCCTCCGCGACGCCGAAATCCTCCGCGACGTCGCCGCCCGCGGCGATCTCGCCCCGGTCGAGCAGCTGCGGGCGGTGGTCATGGCGACGATCGCCCGCACCGCCCAGGTGCCCGAGCGCTTCCGCATGCTCGATCGCTGCGAGCACCATCTCTCGAAGCCGGCGGCGAAAAAGTACGACCGTGCCCGGAGGGAAGTCCTGCGCACCTTCATGGGGATCGTCGAGCGCGGCATGGCGAACGGCTCCTTTCGCGCCGTCGACCCGCGCACCGCCGCCCTCGCGATCCTCGGCATGTGCAACTGGGTCGCCTGGTGGTACAAGCCCGAGGACGGTCCGGTCGAGGACATCGGCTCCGAGATCGCCGACCTCGCCGTCGCCTCGGTCGTCGCCGCCGACGGCAGCCAGACGAGCGCGACCTCGATCCTCTCCTCGATCCGCGGCGACCTCGACCGCCTCGAGAAGCAGATCTGATCTGAGCGCCGCGCTCAGCCGCCGGCGAAAACCCGCTCGAGCGCCGGTGGCGACGTCGCGGTGGTCGCGGATCGGCGTCACGGTCCCCGTCCCGAGCCGCGGCCAGGTCGCGGGCGAGCTCGGAGTCGCGCTCGCCGCTGACGTCGAAGAGCACGTCGAGGCGCGGCAGGGCGGCGGCGAGCTCCGCGCGGGTCGGGCCCGGCGTTGTGGACGCAGTCGGAGAGCAGCAGCACCCGTCTGCTCGGCAGTGCGCCGGGGCGCCGAGCTCGTCGGCGGCGACCTCGAGCGGGAAGCCGACGTTGGTGAGGCCCGGCGGCCTCGAGCCAGAGCAGCTCGTCGACCAGGCGCTCGAACGGGGCCCGCTCGCCGAGCCGCAGGAGGACCGCGGCGTCCGACCAGAAGGCGACGACCGCCAGTTCGTCGCGGTGGAGACTCGGCCGAGAGCGCGCCGACCGTCGCGGCGGCGGTCAGCAGGCGCTCGCCCCGCATCGAGCCGGAGACGTCGACGGCGAGGACGATCTCGCGGCGCGGTCCGCCGGCGCTCGCGCACCACATCTCCTCGGGCCGCAGCGGCCGGCGCTCGGCGAGGGCATCGAGGGTGCGGTCGAGGTCGATCTCGCCGCCGTCGCCGGAGTAGGGGAGGGAGACGGTCTCCGTCGCCGCCGCGCCGCGGGCGCCGCTGCCGCGCCGGGTCCTCGAGCGCCAGCCGGGCGGCGATCTCGCGCCGCCGCGCGGCCGCACCTCAGGCTCGCGGCGCCTGGTTCGCCCTCCTCGTCGTCGAGCGAGCCGGACTCCTCGCCGAAGGAGGTCGTGCCGGCGGCGCGGCCCGGGGCGCGGTTGGGATCGCGCTCGCCGGCGGCGAGGCCGGCGCCGTTGCCGCCGCTCGGCCAGCGTCGGCTCGGTGTCGAGCTGTCTTCGGCTTCGCCTTGAACGGCCTGGCGGGCGCGGTCGCCGCGGGCCTCTCGCGGCGGCGCACGGCGTCGTCGTCGGGCAGTCGATCGACCTCGGCCTCGCCGGGCGGCGCAGCCGCTCGCGCGAGGACGAAGTGGTGCTCCCAGATCTCGCGCAGGACCTGCGCCTCGCCGACCTCGGCGGCGTGGTCGAGCGAGATCCGGCCCGAGAGGGCGATCAGCATCGTCTCCCAGAAGGCCTCGCGGTAGCGCTCCTCGTCCGCGGCCCCGATCCCGCGCGCCGCGCAGAGCTCGACCGCCATCAGCGCCAGGTCGATCGCGCCGCGGACGCTCGAGCCCTGGGCGATGCCGTCCCAGCTCGCGGGTCAGCCGGGTCACCGCGACCGCGTCGGCGACGATCCGCGGCCCGAGCTCCGCGTCGAGCGCCGCGCCGCCGCGGCGGCGCACGATCTCCTCCTCGGCGTCGGCGTCCTGGTAGCCGATCGCCAGCCGGTTCAGCCGGTCCTTGATCGAGACCGAGAGCCGCGTCGTGCCGACGTTGTCGAAGGGGTTCATCGAGCCGATCAGGCGGAAGCGTCGGCAGCGCCTCGATCGTGCCGGCCCGGGGGATCGTCACCCGGCGGTCGGCGATCGCGGTCAGCAGCGTGTTCAGGGTGTCCTCGGGGGCGCGGTTGAACTCCTCGAAGTAGAGGAAGCCGCCGCTCTGCATCGCCTCGACCAGCGGCCCCGGGTCGAAGGTCTCGGCGCGAGTAGCCCTCGGCCAGGACCCGGGAGGGATCGTGATGGCCGAGCAGGCCGGCCGGGGGTCAGCTCGGCATTGCCCTCGGCGAAGACCAGCGGGATGCCCCAGGCGTCGGTGATCGCCTTCAGCAGCGTCGTCTTCGAGGTTCCGGGCGGCCCCTCGAGCAGCAGGTCGCGGCCGGTGTTGACCGCGGCGAGGATCAGCTCGATCTCACGCTCGCGGCCGACGACCTGAGCGAGGACCTCGTCGAGCACTCGCGCCGAGCCCTCCACCTCGTTCCCAGCGTCCCAGACAAAGTATGTACAGTTTAATCAGATGTACGGGGAAGTGCCGAGTGTGTATTTACTGTGGCAACCCGACCGCCTCGCCGGTCGCCCACACCCAACCGGCCGTGCGCTTGCCGCCGCGTCCGCCCGGCCCTGAACCGGCTCCGGAGCGGGGCCGGGGACGGCGCTTGCCCGGAGGATATAAACCCGGAGATGGCCCGACCAGAACCCGGCGCGATGCCGACCACCGTAACCGCCGCCGTGGCGAACCGCCTGCGCGACGAAATCCTCAGCGGTCGCCTCGCCCCCGGCGATCGCCTCCGCCAGGCACACGTCGCGGCGAGCTTCGGGGTCAGCACGACTCCGGTGCGCGAGGCGTTCGCTGCGCTGGAGCGCGAGGGCCTGATCGAGAGCCATCCCCATCGCGGCGTGGTCGTCTTCGAGCCGAGCGGACGGGACCTGCACGAGTACTACGAGATCAGGATCCCGCTCGAGGCCTTCGCCACCGAGAAGGCGGTGCCGAACCTGAGCGACGGCGACCTCGCCCGGCTGCAGTCGCTCCGCGAACGACTCGCCGCGTCGAACCGCAAGGCCGACTGGAAGCTCTCGACCGAGCTGAACGACGAGTTCCACTTCACGATCTACCGAGCGGCGCGGCGGCCCCAGCTGCTGCAGATGATCACCGAACTGCGGGCCTCCTCCCGCGCCTATGTCGCGATCGTCCCCAGGCTGGTCGATCGCATGGAGGAGTCCGACCGGGAGCACGAGGCGATCTACCGCGCCTGTGCCGAGAAGCGGCCGAAACAGGCGGCCAAGGCGATGGTCAGGCATCTCCAGCACTCGGTGGACATCGTCTCCGCCAGCCTCGAAGACGGCCAGTCCTCCTAGCTGGGAAGGGCGGCGTCCGCTGCCCCGCCGGGCGACGCGCGCACGGTCGCTCGCAGTGGATCCAATATGATGTATAAAACACAATAAGCCAAACACTGTGAACTTGGAGGATTTATGCGCTTCACCACGATCAGGACCAGCGGTGGCCTCAGGGCCGCCAGAGTCGAGGGGGATCAGCTGGTCCTCCTGCCGTTCGGGGACGTGGGGGAGTTGCTCGCCGCGGGCGAGGACTGGCAGGAGCGCGGGAGCGTCGACGGCGACCGCGTCTCCCTCGCGGAGGCCGACCTGGCGCCGCTGGTGCCCAACCCGGAGAAGATCTTCTGCGTCGGCCTGAACTACCACGACCACGCCCTCGAGACGGGTCTCGAGCTCCCCGAGCTACCCGACGCTCTTCGCCAAGTCTCCGCGCGCCCTCATCGGCCCCGACGCGGAGCTCGTGATGCCCGCCCCGATCGACCGGGTCGACTACGAGCCGAGCTCGGGATCGTGGTCGGCTCGGCGATCCGCCACATCGGCGTCGGAGCGCACGGGCAGTCGCCGGCTACACGATCGTCAACGACGTCATCGCCCGCGACTGGCAGCTCGCACCTGCAGTACCTCGCCGGCAAGACCTTCCAGGCTCGACCCCGGTCGGCCTCCTGGTGTCACCGCGGACGAGCGGGCCCGCTCGACGAGCCTGGCGATCAACCTCACCGTGACGGCGAGGAGCGATGCAGGACTCCTCGGCGACCTGGCCTTCGGGGTCGCCGAGCTGATCGCCGACCTCACCGGATCGTCCCGCTGGTCCCGGGCGACCTGATCGCGACCGGGACCCCGTCCGGCGTCGGCCATGTGATGACGCCGCCGCGCTACATGGTCGACGGCACCGTCGTCGAGTGCTCGATCGAGGGCCTCGGCACCCAGACCACGCACTGCCGGGCCGGGGACCGCGAGAGGGGGATCGGTATCAGCCGGCACTTCGTTGCCGGCCTCATCGAGAAGTCTTATCGGCGCCGCTCCGACGCATTCGCGGCCGACCGAACCGAGCTTGGTGAATTGCTCGTGCGGATGCAACAATCGCGACCCAGCCGGTCTCGGTGGCGCCGTAGAGCTGCAACAGACCCGAGTTGGGAAAACATGTCCATCACCTCGCGCTTGGTCTCGGGCCGCGCCGGTGCGGACGAGATCATCAACCTGGTAATGGCATCAAAATTGAACTTGCCGCGGACGGCCTTCGCCAGGCCAAGCATCATGATGTGTAACGGGTCGGTACCAGCGAGGTGAAGGTCACCGGCTCCCCCCGGCTAGCGTCCTGACGCAATGTTCGGGATCAAAACTCTTGCGGAATAGATCAAGTTGACGCCGCCGCAATAGCTGAACGAACCGAAGAAGTTCAGCGAAT
>CAWITM010000003.1:0-4600 GCA_963839115.1 uncultured Actinomycetes bacterium | reverse complement strand
GTCGGCGAGGGCGGCGAGCGCGTGCTCGGCCCAGGTCGCTTCTGAGTCTGCGTGCTCACGCTTCCAGCCTAGCCCGGAGAGGTGCGCGATCGGCCGCAGGGCGGCGAGGATGAAGCTCGCGGTCGCGACGCCGATCACCGCCGTGCTCGCCGGCAACGAGGGGATCTGGTAGCTGAGCGACGAGCCCGAGCCCACATCGAACCAACGGCAATCGCCCCCGACAGCCCGAGGCCGCGCCAGGGATTGTCGGTGCAGCAGCCGCGCCGCGCCGCCCGGCGCCGCGAGGAGGCCGAGCAGCAGAAGTGCGCCGACCGCCTGCGTCGCCTCCGCCGCGACGACCGCCGAGGAGGACGAAGAAGCCGAGGCCGAGCACCCGCACCGGCACGCCGAGGCCGCGCGCCACCTCGGGGTCGAGCGAGGCGAACAGCAGCGGTCGCGCGATCGCCAGCAGTGCCAGGCAGGCGAGGATCGCGATCGCCGCGGCGAGGCGGGCGTCGGGCGGCGAGAGGCCGAGGATCGAGCCGAAGAGGACGCGGACCGCGGCGGTCCCGTTGGCGCCGCTGGAGCCACTGATGAAGATCGAGAGGAAGAGGGCGCCGAGGCCGAGGACCCAGGCGAAGACCGAGCCGATCACGACGTCGTCGGGGCGGGCGCGCTCGCCGAGCAACCGCCATCCCCGCCGCGACGGCGATCGTCGCGGCGAAGAGGCCGAGCCGGACGTCGACCCCGGCCGCCGCGGCCGCGAGGGCTCCGGTGAAGGCGACGTGGCTGAGCGCGTCGCCGGCGAAGACCTGGCTGCGCAGGACCACGAAGTAGCCGACCAGCCCGCAGGCAAGCGCGACGGGGGTGCCGGCGAGGAAGGCGTTGCGCATGAACTCGTGGGCGAACATCAGGCCGGCTCTCCCACCGGCAAGGTGATCGCGGCGACGGTGGATCGCCGCGCCGGCACAGCCGCACTGCGACGTAGAGGCCGAAGCGAGAGGCTCGTGACCCAGAAGCCGACCGGATAGGGCGAGAAGTAGGCGATCGCCGAGCCCGAGCCAGGTGACCGCCAGCGCGAGCGCCACCGAGAGCACCAGGCCCGGACCCGGCCGCGCGGTGATCTGCTGCGCGGTGGCGGCCGGGGTGACCAGCAGGGCGAAGACCAGCAGGGCGCCGGTGATCTGGCGGTCGCCGCGACCGCCAGGCCGAGCAGCAGCAGGAAGACGACGCCGAGCAGCCCGCGTCGGCACTCCGGCGGCACGGGCGACGTCGGCGTCGACCGAGGCGAAGAGCAGCGGCCGCCCGATCACCGCGAGCACGAGGAGGGCGGCGAGGGCGACCACGAGCAGCGTCGCCACCTGCCCGGCGGTGATGCCGAGGAAGGTGCCGAAGAGCAGCGACTCGAGGCTCGCCAGCTGGCCGCTGTAGAGGCTGACGAAGAGGAAGCCGAGGCCGAGGCGCGAAAGCCTGGACGGTGCCGATCGCCGCCGACTCGCCGCTGCGCGCCGCCCGGCCGGCGCCGCTGACCGCGGCGAGCACGAGCGCCCCGAGCGCCGCAGGCGCCGAAGTAGCCGAGCGCGAGCGGCAGCCCCGCCAGGATCGCCGCCGCGGCGCCCGGGAAGGCGATCACCGAGAGGGTGTGGCCGGCGAAGGTCTGCCGGCGCAGCACCATGAACCAGCCGATCGCGCCGGCCATCACCGCGACGATCGTCCCCGCCTGGAGGGCGTTGACCATGAAAGGGAATTCGGTCAGCTGTTCGTAGTCGCTGACGAGGTTCCAGGAGAGACCCGGCGAGCTCAGTCGCGCCATGATCGTGGTCGAGCCGTGGTGGTGGGCGGGCGGCTCGGGGGTGCCGACGACTACCAGGCGGCCGTCGGAGGTCTCGAGCACCTCGATCGGCGCCCCGTAGAGGCGGCTCAGGGTCGGGCCGTCGATCACCTCGCGCGGCGTGCCCTGCACGCCGCGCCCGCCGGCGAAATAGACGACCCGATCGAGGTAGCCGAGGATCGGGTTGACGTCGTGGGCGACCAGCAGGACCGTCACCCCCTGGCTCGCGCAGATCCGCTGGACGAGCGAGGCGATCGCGCCCTGGTTAGAGAGGTCGAGGCTGTCGAGCGGCTCGTCGAGCAGCAGGATCTCCGGTTCGCGTACCAGCGCCTGGGCGATCAGCAGCCGCTGCTGCTCGCCGCCGGAGAGCGAGCCGATCGGGCGCGAGGCATAGGCGCTC
Organism: uncultured Actinomycetes bacterium; assembly: GCA_963839115.1. Taxonomy (GTDB): domain Bacteria; phylum Actinomycetota; class Thermoleophilia; order Solirubrobacterales; family 70-9; genus VAYN01. The sequence goes on along the minus strand of CAWITM010000003.1, from coordinate 2,390 downwards.
GCGCCGACTAGCTCGACCATCTCCTCGACTGCTCGCGCGCGCCGCGCTCGGCGCGGCTGAGGGCCGGCGGCAGCGGCAGTCCCCAGCGAGCGCCGTCGAGGCCGAGCCGCACCATGTCGACGCCGCGGATCCGCGTGTCGGCGTCGAAGCTGCGTCGCTGCGGCAGGTAGCCGATCCGGCTCCTCGCCGCCCCGGGCGTCTCGCCGAGCACGCTGCCTCGCCGGCGCTCAGCGGAAGCAGGCCGAGCACGACGTCAAGCAGGGTCGACTTGCCGGCGCCGTTGGGGCCGAGCACGGCGACGAACTCGCCCCTCCCGATCCACAGGTCAAGGCCCGACCAGATCAGGCCGGCGCCGCGCGTAGCGCTGGCCCCCTCGAGTCGGATCGCCTCGCCGCCCCGCCGCGCCTCGGGCGCGAGCTGGTTTTCGCCGTGCTCGTCTCAGCCCCCCGCCTTGGCGAGCGCCGCCTCGATCCCCTTCAGCTCGCGGGACCTCCACTGCTGGAAGCTCGCGCCTTCGGGGGTCATCGTCTCGGTCACGGTGGCGATCGGGATTCCGGCCGCTTCGGCTTCTTCGTTTAGCCGCTTCACGTCGGGGGTCGCGTTCTGGCTGTTGTAGACCCAGAGCTTGATCTGGTGGTCCTCGATCTGTTCGTCGGCGGTCGCCTTCTCAGAGGGGGTCGGTTCGGTTCCCTCGGCGATCCCGTCCATGAAGCCCTTCGGGGTGGTCAGCTTAAGCCCGAGCGAGGGCGCCAGCGGTTCGAAGATGCTCTCCGAGGCGCCGACCGGCGTTCCCGTAGCTCGCCTTGATCTGCGAGATCAATTTGTTGTATTCGGCCAAGCCTTCGGTTTCGAAGGCTTCCTGCTGTTCGTCGAAGTAGGAGTCGTTGCCGGTCAGCCTCCTTGTAGTCGGCGACGATCGCGTCGATCACCTTGTGGACCGAGATCGGCGAATACCACTGGTGGGGGTTGTCACCGTCCTTGAGCCCGAGGACGTCGCCGACGGTGAGTTCGGTCGCGGCTCGTTCAGGGCTGGCGGGAAGCAGCTTGGAGGCCCATTCGTCGTAGCCGATCCCGTTGACGATCGCCATCTGCGCTCCGGCCAGCGTTTGCGCGTCTTCGCTCGTCGGTTCGTAGTCGTGCGGGTCGGCGGCCGGGTTGGTGATGATGTCCGTGACCTCGACTTTTTCGCCGCCGAGCTGTTCGGCGATCGAGCCCCAGAAGTCCTCGGCGGCGACCACGTTCAGCCTGCCGGAGCGCGGCGGCGAGCAGGACCCCGCCGCAGCGCGGCGAGCGAGAAGGACAGCGGAGAACGCGAGCGCGAACGGGCATCGAATCTCCTTGAAAGCGGGTGGCTGGAAGTCTCGGCGGCGGCTTTGCCGTGCCCGACGCGGGCACCGTAACATAAGAGTGAGACTCGTTCTCTTTAACTTCCAGCGTTCGCATTGCGGCGATCCGGCTCCATGAGCGGTTCGATCCCTAGCCCGCCTCAAGCGGCTTTAACCTCGGGCCGTTCGACGTCCACGTCTACGGGCTGCTGTATGTGGTGGGACTGGCGGCGGCCGTGGCGATCACGATCCGCCGCTGGGAGGCACAGGGCGGCTCACGCGCCCTGGTCTATGACGTGGCGATGTGGGGCTTCCCCGCCGGGGTGATTGGGGGGCGCCTCTACTTCGACCTCACCAGCTCAGGCGAAGTGCCGGCGCACTGGTGGGGGCCGTTCGCCGTCTGGGACGGCGGCATGGGCATCTGGGGAGGGATCGCACTGGGGACGCTGGTAGGGATCTGGCGCCTGCGGCGGGCCGGGGTCTCGGTCGCCGCCTTCCTGGACGCGGCAGCCCCGGCGCTGCTCGTCGGCCAGGCGATCGGGCGGGTCGGCAACTACTTCAACCAGGAGCTGTTCGGCGGTCCGACGAGCCTGCCCTGGGCACTGCAGATCTCCCCAGCCCACCGGCCAGCCGGCTACGAGAGCTTCGCCACCTTCCACCCGACCTTCCTCTACGAGCTGGTCTGGAACCTGGTGCTGGCCGCCTTCCTCGTCTGGCTGGGCCACCATCGCCGCATTCGCCCGCCGGGGCTTTTCGCTCTCTACGTCGCCGGCTACTCAGCCTTCCGCATCTTCGAGGAGTCACTGCGCGTCGACCCGGCTCATCACATACTCGGGCTGCGGCTCAACTTCTACGTGGCGATCGTGCTGACGGCGATCGGGCTCGGCTGGTTCGCCTGGACGCAGCGCGATCGCCCCGGCGCCGACGACCCTCCCTCGGTCTCCTGGCGCGAGCCGTCAACCCCCTGACGCCGACCTGAGGACGATCTGGGCCAGCCTGGGTAGGACGCAGGGAAGTGAGCCGAGGGGAGCGCCCTCCAAGTGCGTGACCCGAGCCGAACGACCG
>CAWITM010000002.1:0-30296 GCA_963839115.1 uncultured Actinomycetes bacterium | reverse complement strand
AAGCCCTGGGCGAGGAAGGCGGGGTCAGGGTCGCCAACCGGAAACGTCGAGTCGGAAAGAACGGTTGTGCCTCGGCCGACCGTTGGTCGGTGCGGGGCGGGCCTCGAGCCTGGACCGCCGGCGCCGCTGTCCGACCACCCGACGACTGCCTCGACCAGGGCGCGGTCATCGTCGTCGCGTGCCAGGTTGCGTAGGCGCTGGACGCTGACCAAGCGCTCATTCTTCACCAGCCAGTCCAGCACCTCCTCGAAGAGTCGCGGCTCTTCGCGGCCTACCTCGAAGCTCAGTAGGAGGAGCGCCTCCGGGTCCGCCGCCCAGCGATCGCTGTGCTCCGCGGATGCGAGGACGCCCATCTGCGCCCACTGTCTCCAAACGAAAGCGGCGAGCCGGGCGTGAAGCTCATGTCTAGATGCTGAGGTCGGATCCCTGACTTCCATGTGTGCGAGCACCTGACGCAGGACCTGCTCGTAGCCCTCGGACGGGTCGTGTGATCGGCTCCACCGGGCCGCTGCCAGGAGCTCCTCTTCGGTAGGCGCGGCGCCCGGAGGTCGGCCTCATGCTTGCCAGGACCCTGGTCGACCAGTGCGTAGAGCTTGAAGTGGATCTGGTCGTAGCGCGAGGCGAAGTAGACGTCAGGCCATCGCCGTGGTCCCGGCGCTCGAGGCGATCGACGAACCCCTCCGGCAGCCCGAACTCGAGTAGATCGGTCGGGCCGGGGTTGAGCCACTCGGCGGGAAGGGCGAAGTCGCGGGCTACGCGGTCGCGCGCTTCTCCCAGCGCTGCCGGCAGGGGCTTGGCGCTGTCCAGCTCGCTGCCGGATCGAAGGGCGAGGACGTTGACGTTCTGGGTCGCCGCTCGATCAGTCCAAGGGCCAGCAGCCCCGATCCGCCGCCGACGATCAGCTCGAAGCGCTGGCCCGCGGTGGTGAGCTGCTCGCCGAGTGCCGAAGAAGCCGGTCGGCGGCCTCCTTGGTTGCGATGTCTGACATCTCGAAACGAGATGATAAACATCTCGACGGTGCAGCGTCAAATGCAGCTCCTCAGTCTTTCCGCGGAGGCGCGAGGTTTTTGGCCAGCCCTTCGGATCCAACTTGGCTCTCGTTCGTTCTCGACGGCAAGGTCCGGCGGGAATTCCAGTAATCCGTACAGATTGGCTTTGAGTTCCTCGAAGTCCATGAACCCGTCGAGCCCGTCGCCGACCTGGTCCGCATAGAGGGCGTCGGTCCATCCGTTGTGAACCGCCTCGTCGATGTCGCCGCCAACGCCGACGCTCAGTTCACCCCATCGGTCGCGCGCATAGATCACCCGCCCGTCCTCGAGGGTGCCCTCCCACTGGATGGACACGCGGTGCACGTCTTCTTCAGCGCGACGACCTTCGGCCGTCCCTCTGGCCGCTCGGGAGCGATGCGCAGCACCTCGCCGACTTGGCGTTGCAGGACGACGTAGTCGCCCTCCACATCACCGGTGAGATCCACACGTGACAGTTCGCCCATGCGGCTATGATTGCAGACAATACATTTCATTATCGCCGAGCTTTACAAGTGCCGACCGTGCTCACGAGCCGGCCTGCGGCCGGCGGGATCGTCGGCGCAGATAGACGACCAAGCCGCCGATGAGCAGAACTCCCCAGAGAACGGAGGCCCAGATCCCGACCCTTTGACCGATGAAGCCTGCGGCCACGACGGCAGAAGGACGCCGAGGTGGCGCCGAAGACGAGAAGCGCTCGACCGAGGAACCTGATCACGTCGACAGGCTATTTCGGAGCGGGGCAGAGGCGCCAGCGCTGTGACGGTTCGATCTGCGTCGCATCGCGGTCACATCACCGCCGCAATCTCGCCTCTCAAGCCAACACCCCTCGCCCTTTCAAGCCGAAGGTCCAGCGGGCTCGACCGGGTTGGCCGGACTGGACTGCTTACGGCTGCCCGGCGGGTGCCCGGCGTCGTGCCGGTCGCTTTCCAAGGCGAGCACGCTTTGCTGCAGATCGCTGAGCCCGACCGCAGAGGTTGGCACAGCAGCGCGATGAAGCGCGCGGGCGCGTTCGCCGTGGCGGTGGGCTACCCACTCGGCAAGTGCCCGACGGTTGGGGGCGCGGCGCGGCTCGGTCCGGGTGAGCAGGCCACCGAGGTCTGCGGCTTCGCCCACGCGCTTACCCAGGTAGTGAGGGTGCCCCTCCTCGAGCCAGTCGATCAGTCCACCGATGCCGGAGGACTGGTTGAGCTCGGTGGGGCAGAAACGTGAAAGCACCGTTTTGATCAGAGACGTGTGGTCGAAGAGCTGCGAGGGACCGATGCCGGCTCGACCCATGGCGAGACGACGATCGCGGGCACCTGACCCCGTAGCGTCCGATTCCTCAGGATCGTCGTCAGGGGCTGCTGGGGGCGGCACGTGGTCGTGAAACCCGCCATGCTCGTCGTAGAGGATGAGGAGCAGCGTCTTCTTGAAGAGCTCTTCGTTTGAGGCGATCGCGTTGTAAATGAGGAAGACGACTCCTGGCCATCTTTGACGTCAGAGGGCGGATGGTCGTCGTTCGATGGCGAGCCGACCAGGTTCATGTCCTTGAAGTTGGGGTCGATCCAGGAGAAAGGCGGCAGCGTTCCGGCCTTCGCCTCCTCGATGAAGCTTGGGCTTTCCTCGTCGATGAAGGCGATCTCCTCGGCCTCGGCCTTGATCCCCAGCTTCAGTCGGTCGACCCACCGGAAGTGCTCGTGATGCCCGAGCCCGTACTCGCCGACGTCGACGCCGCGAAGGCTTGCGATGTCGTAGGAGTACCAGCGCCAGTCGACTCCGGAGGCGTCGAGATGGCGGATGAAGGAAGCCTTGTCGTAGATCGGCGGCTCGTGGTGGGGCCGGTCATCGCGACTGCCGTCGGCCGAACCGGCGACAGCGTAGAGGCGGTTTGGCCAGGTCGCGCCGGGCACGGAGCTGTGCCAGGCATCGCACACGCAGAAGTGGGCGGCGAGATGATCGTAGACAGGCACCTGCTCGGCGCCGAAATAGCCCACCACGAGGCCGGGATCCGGGTGCTCGATACCGCGGCCTTTCAGGGTCTCGGCATAGCTCGCAGCGAAACCGTCCATCGCTCCGCCGTTTACCTGGTGGTCGGTGGCGGCGGCGGAGTGGTTGGGATCCCACTTTTCGCTCGGTACTGCGGTGTGCTCGAGGCGATGGACCAGATAGTCCTTGCCGGCATGGCTGTTCTTCATTCCCGGCCGCAGTCCGTCGATGTCCTCGCGGCCACCCTCGAGCGATAGGTAGCCGAGCATGTGATCGAAGGAGCGGTTCTCGAGCATCAAGACGACGATGTGCTCGACCTTCGCGAGGTTGCTCGGGTCTGAGCCGGACGAGCTGCTCACGATTTCAATTTGCTCGACTTCTTCTTCAACGCTTCGGCCATCTGCTTCAGCATCACGTCGTGGTCGAGGTCGATCACCGCCCGCGCCTCCGCGCAGGCGATCGGGTCCCGGGTCAGGGTCAGCTGATTGTCTTGCTCGTTCTCCCCGCCGAAGGACCAGTTGGTGGAGCCGGTGACGAGGAACAGGCCGTCCACCACGAGGAGCTTGTCGTGGCTGATCGCGTGCTTTTCCGAGCGGCCGACAGCGATGCTGTTGCCCGGTAGGTCGTTGCGAAGCAGCGCGAGCAATTCCGCCTCGATCTTCACCCCCGCCTCGCTGGAGTCGAGGGAGAGCGTCACCAGCATCTGTGGGGTTTCCGCGTGGTGGCGGAGCACCGCGACCAGCTGCTGGTCGTCGAACCCGTACATGTTGATCGCCACCGAGCTTTTCGCCTGCAGCAGCGCCCAGAGCAGCACCTGGTGGACGCCGGTGTCCCGAGGAGCGTAGAAAGTGAGGTATTCGCGGTTGTAGCCGTGCGGAAAGGACTGCGCTTGCTTGAACCGACCCAGGTCCTCGAACCTGATCGCCGCCAGCTCCGCCAACGAGATCCCGCCGAGCTCCTCGCGCTTCGCCTCCAGGTCGAGCGGCGACTCCCAGGCTGCAAAGGAGCTAGGCATAGGTGAGGAGGCGCAGCTTGCTGAAAGCCAATGCCTCCAGCGGCTTGCCGTGGGAGTCGTGGGCGAAGACGTCGACCGCGGCACGCTCTTTCCCGGCCTCGACTAGACGGCGAACGGCTGCGGTTACGGTGACGATTTGCAGCGCCGGTTCTAGATGGTGAGGAAGCCGCAGATCGTAGGCGTCGCGCTCGGGCGGGATGTCGCAATGGCCGACTTCTCCGTAGCAGTCCCCGTGCCCGAAAACGAAGAAAGAGCCTGCGTAGGCGGGGTCATCCGGCGCCGTGCTGTGGCTCACTCCACGTTTGGCGCCGAGGAACACACGAGCCTCGTAGGTGGGCCCGGCATGCTCAACGTCGTAGAAGTGCAGATCGGCGCGACGGAAGTCTTCCTCTGCGCTCGGCAGCTCTAGCCCTCTGCTCCGGAAGCGATCAACCATGACCAGGTCCCGGAACGGCGGCGGTCGTCGCCGCATAGTCGTAGCCGAGCGCCGTGATGTCGAGCGTCTGGCGCACGGTGAGGGGGAAAGGCGGCAGCGCTTGGTCGAGGAATTTCTGCGACAGCACGATGCCTGGATGGGCGAGCTGCCATAGGTACCAGACTCGGTCGATCATGCAGTGGTGGGCCCAGAAGATCGGGTCATAGGCGGCCATGGCGATGTCGTCCATGGTCCCGCCGACCCAGCCATGAACGCCGTTGTGGATGCTCTCGAGCTGGGTCTGGAAGGTGAAGAAATCGGGGTTCGCGAGCACCTGGTTGAGCTGGCTGATGTTCGGGAGCCAGCTTGGATTGCCGGGTTCGCGCCAGTGCGTTTTTCTTCTTTGTTGCGCCGCCCGCTCGGCTGAATCGGTGAGGAGGCGAGAGGATTGGCCTTGCCAGCGATGCGAGCCTGCGCATAGGCCGGCGGGACAGGATTTTGGTGGAACTTGGTCCAGTCCCACCACGGCAGCGTCACGCCGGCCACCCGGTCCTGCAACTGCTTCTCGAACAGATAGAGGTAAGCGCGATGCCACGGCAGGAACAGCGGTGCGTTCCGCTGCGGGGTGCTGTGTTGGCAGTAGGCGGGCGGCGGCAGGCCATGGATCCCGGCCCAGTATTGGTAGCCGCGATCGTCGCCGATCGCCTGCGCAGCGGTGATCGCCTCCCGGAAGCTCGCGAGCTGGCCTTCGCTTAGTCGCCGCGCATCGCGGCGGTGGCGCAGAGGCGTGGGGACGACGGTTTGACTCACGCCCGCCTCTTTGGGTGCTTTCGCGGTCGGAAGCGGCTGATCTGCTGACGCAGCTTCAAGGCGGCTACCCCGCCGCCGAGCGCGAAGACCGGGCCGAAGGCGAGCGCCGTCTCCTCGACCGGGACCCCGGCGATGTGAGCAAGAACCATTGACTCGACCATCTCAGAGCGGTGCGTTCTGCGCAAGCCGCTTTCACCGCTTTTCAATATCTCTCTAATAGATGCTCTAGCAGCCTTCTCAGTACGGCGTCATGGGGCAAGAAATGGGGCAAGGTGCCCAACGGATTCCAGCGGATCTCAGCCGAACCCGATTCGCCGAAAACCGCTTTCGACCTCGCTCCACGTATCTCAGCCGACCGCCCACCACAGCCTTTCAAGCCGAAGGTCGCGGGTTCGACTCCCGTCGGGCGCCTTCCCGTCCTTGCCAGACGTAGAGCCAAATCTGGCTCTGTGAGCCGGATTTATGCGATTGGCCGGCATTGAGGACGGAGGTCAGGCGAAGTCGGCGAAAGTCAGGAAAGGCTGGAGCGGAATCCGACGGGAGGAGCGGATTTGCGCCGTACCATTGAGGTCCGGCCGGAGTCAGGGGGGTCAGCGAAGTCTCTGAAGGTCCTGATTTTGCGTCTCCCGTTCCCTACGCCGAGCCGCGACACCAACACTCTTGTCTGGTCGTCCGGCACACCCAAAGGTCGACCAACCAAGTACTGCACGCAGCAACGGCCGAAGCCAAGGCTGCAGGCACCGTGCTCAGGCGATCGCTCGCCATTGCCGATGAACGGGTGACGGTCGCTTGCCTGCCGACTCGGCTTATGGCTAACCCGACACTGGCCTCCGTCCCCTGAACACGAGCAGGCTTCTCGCCGGAGGATCGGCGCAGGCGTCGGATAGGCGGTTCCATGACGGGCAGGCAAAGCAAGCGTGGCTTGACGAGTTGGAGGATTTCGCTCGCCTTGGCGGTGATCGGCGGGGTGGTCGTCGTCACTGCAGGATGCGGCGGCAGCGGCGGCGAGACTCTCAGCATCGTCGCGCCGGCGAAGGGTCTGCACCAGGCCACCGTGGACGTCGGCCCCAAGGGAACGAGCGGTGGCGACGTCTACGTCTTCGACGGTCCGCTCCTCGATTCCGACGAAGGGGAGACGATCGGCAGCGTCTACGGAACCCAGACGTCGATCACCCAGGATCGCGACTCCGAGACGGTGCAGGCGATGATCACCTATGACCTGGGAGACGGTGACCGGATCACCGTCGGCGGGATCGGTCAGTACCCCCGTGGAGATAAGAACCTGATCGAGAACCAGCAGTTCGAACGGCCGATCCTCGGCGGCACCGGTCGCTACGCAGGCGCCGACGGGGTCGTCACCACGGTCCGCCGTCCTGATGGCAGTTACGCGCACACCTTCGAGATCGAAGACTGAATCGTCGCCTCGGCCGCCTGGCCGAGGCGATTTGCGGCAAACGTCCTGTCCTCTCGAGTGACCTGACGAACCCGCCGAACCTTCCGCCTCGGTTGCCCCCCGACCCCTACCCGGATACGTTTGTGCGGTGCGTCTGCCGTTTCGCCTGCTCGCCGCCCTCCTCGTCGCGCTTGCCGGCTGCTTGGTGCTCGGCGCCGCGGGGGCCGCGGCGGCGCCGAAGGAAATCGCCTACCGCTGCAATCTCGACATCTGCCTGATCGACCCGGACAACCCGGCAAGCGTCGTCAACCTCACCGACAACGAAGGCGCCAGCCTCGACGAAAAGCCTGTCTGGTCCCCGGACGGTAAGCGCCTCGCCTTCATCAGCCGGTTCAGCGCCAACACCCGCAACCTCTTCGTGATGGATCCGGAAGCGCCGGGCCAGTCGATCAACGTCGCCGTCCAGGTGACCCACTACACGGACGGCGGCTACCTGGGCGAACCGGTCTGGTCCCCGGACGGGACCAGGATCGCCTTCGTCCGCGGCGTCGACGAAGGCAGTCGCAGCGTCCTGGTCGCGAACTCCGACGGCACCACCGTGACCCCCGTGACCGTCGCCGAACACGGCCAGCACCCGAGTTGGGCTCCCGACAGCGGCAAGATCGCCTACTCCTTCGGCAAACAGGTCTTCGTCGAGAACGCGGATGGATCGGGCATCGCCGCTCCTCTCGCCAACGCCGCGGGCAAGGAACCCTCCTGGTCCCCGGACGGCTCGCGGATCGCCTTCGAAGTCAAAGAATTTGGCGAATTCGGAATCGCCACCGCCAGCGGACTCGGAGCGGCCGCCCTGGTTCCCTCCAACGCGCAGTGGTCGTTCCCGTCATGGTCGCCAGACGGCGGCCGGCTCGCCTACAGGGTGATGAACAACAACGAGGGCTACCTGAGCATCGTCAACGCCGACGGCACCGGCGCCCACGAACTGATCCACGTCCAGGAAGTGAACGGTTACAACTACCCCGCGTCCTGGTCGCCGGACGGCTCCCGAATCGTCTATGAGGGCTACCACTACATGGCGCCAGGGCAACCGTTCGAGATCGAACTGGAGAACAGCAACGGGACGGGCTCGGTGACCTCCCTGGCCGAAGGATTCGAACCGGTTTGGCGCCCGAAGCCTGCCTTCGCGCCGCAGGTGTTCACCCCCGCCGGCGGCACCCCCGGGCCGGTTCCCGGCCCGACCCAGGCGCCGAAACGGGTCTGGATCACGAAACGCATCCCCTACTCGGAAGCGCCGTACGTGCCGATGCTCTCGGTCGGCTGCTCGGCGCCGCAATGCAACGTCGGCGGCCAGGGGACGGCCAAGGGTGTGACCTCCGCGGGCGTCCACCCGCGGATGGCTGGTGTCGCCGCCTTCCGCGCCAAGCCGCAGAAGGGAAAGAAGGCGAAGCCGGTGCTCGTCGGCAAGGTGGTCAAAACGACGATCCTCCAGGGCCAGACGAAGACGGTGAGCCTGAAGCTGACGGGCGTGGGAATCAAGCTGATCAAGCAGCTGGGGGGACTGACGATCGACGTCAAGCTGACGATCGCCAGCCCGGGCCAGCAGACCCTGGTCGAACACCACAAGATCAGGGTCTACTTCAAGCCGGGAAAGAAGGCGAAGGGCGGGAAGTAGCCCAGGCGCCGCAGAAGCAGGCGCCGGTCGTCAGTGAGGAGCGCGCGGGCGAGGTTACGGGAGCCAGCCGAGCAGATCGGTCGAGAAGAGGCAGTTTCCCGGCCTGCAGTTGCGGGTCAGGATCTGCTTCACCGGTCCCCCGCCGAGGCTGCCGAGGAAGATCGAGCCTTCGGCGCCGGTGCTCGCCAGCTGGGTGGCATCGGGGGAGAAGGTCGGTGGCCCGCCGAGCGCTTCCTCGCTCAGCGGCAGTTCGCGCACGGCACCGCCGGCATAGAGGAAGGCGTGGGCTTCGGGGTCCGGCGGCGTTTCGTACTTTTCCGGTTCCGGGTAATCGACGAAGACGAGCTTCTTGCCGTCTGCGGACCAGCTCATGTCGCCGACCTCGCGAATCCCCGGGAAGGCCGAGTGGTAGATCTTGGTCTTCGGGCCGCCCTCGAGCGACGCCGTGAACAGCGTGCTGCCGTCGGTCAGGGCGATCCGCTTCCCCCGCCGCGGGATCGCCACTTCTTCTTCGAAGTAGCCCTTGGCGACCGAGCGCTGATGCTTGCCGTCGCGCCTCTCGGTCATCAGGTGTGCGCCCTTGAACCAGAACGGTTCGCCCCCGGGCCCGAGGACGATGTAGTCGTATTTGGTCTTGGCGGGGCGCCGGCCGACCTTCTTCAGGCCGCTGCCGTCGAGCTTCATCGAGTCGATCTCGGTGCCGCGGCAGAGGCAGAAGAGGTGCCTGCCGTCGCGCGAGACCGAGGCCGCGACACCGCCCGGGCCCTCCGGCAGCTTGCCCCGCAGCTGCCGCGCGCCCGAGCCGTCGGCGCCCACCGACCAGATGCTGCCGGAGTGGAAGTCGAATCCCGAGGAAGAGGTGAAGAAGATCGTCGAGGCGGCGGTCGCGGAGGCGAAGGCCAGCGCCGCCAGCGCCGCCAACACGGCGCCGAGACCTGCTGCTCGAAGCCCTCTCATCGATTCAGCCTAGCCCGATCGGGCGAGTGGAGCGGCCGCAAGAAGTACCGCGGCCGCTCCGACGGGCGCATCTAACCTGCGGCGCCGCAGACCTTCAGGCCGTAGCCCTGGGCGATTCCCCCCGCGGCCTGGTTGAACTTCTCGTTGATCCCGAGCAGCGCTTCCAGTTTCGGCTCGTTTCCTTCTTCCAACGCTTCGGCGATTCCCAAGCTGATCTCCTGGGCCTGCTCGACCTTGCTGATCATCGAGTCGATCAGTTTCCGGCCGCCGCTCGGTGGTTTGAGCTCGCGCAGGTCCACCGTCTCTTCCTCCGACATTCTCTCGCCTTTCGCGGACCAGCTCGCGCCGCTTCGGCGATTTCCTCGGACGAGCTCGAGTCCGACAGCCCGAGCGAGTCGTATTCGGATTTGATTCCTGCCGCCTCGCCCTGGTACTTCTGGCAGATCGCATCGGCCTGGGCGATCCAATGTGACTTGCCGGGTTCGCGGCCGCTGGAGGCGGCTTCGGCGGACACGGAGGTCGAGTCCGAGCCCCCGCCGCCGCATCCGGCGGTGAGAGCGCAGGCCCCGATCGCGAGCAGCGCTAGAAGCAGGCGGTATTGCATGTAATCCCTTCTCTGGCAGGAGCTGCCGAAATGTTGGAGTTGCTGTTCTTGCTTCCTCGTCTCGATTGAGCTCGACCGCTCCGCCGCCCCCCAAACCGGTCGCTGGGGCCTTCCCATCCGCCTCGATCAGTGAGCCATCTCCCAACGCCAAGCCGGGGCTTCCAGATCGTCGTGCCGGACCGAGGAACTTGATTCGAGGGGCGCATCCGTCGATATCCATGTATGGGCCGACGCTTTCTTGCGTGCTTCGTCTCGGTCGGCCTCCTCGCCGCCGGCATCCTGCCGGCCAGTGCCGGCGCTGAGCCGAGCGGCGAAGTGACGATCAACCCCGGCAACGCGTTCGAGTTCTTCATCGTCCCGGAGGGTGTCCACGACCTGCGGGTGGTCGCGCGGGGGGCCTCCGGCGCGCAGGTCAGGAAGACCGGCGCGTCCGGGCACGGGGCAATCGTCAGCGGCAACTTCGAAGTGAATCCGGGCGAATGGCTGACGGTGATCGCCGCCAACGGCGAGGGGTACGGGTACGGGTTGGGTGGGGAGCACGGGAAGGTCGCCGGTTCGCCTCACGACGGGGCTTACGGTGGCGGCGGCTCGGCCGTGCTCGCCGGCTTCGTGCCGCTCCTGATCGCCGGTGGCGGCGGTGGTGGGGGCGGTGACAACGACGCGATCGGCGGCCTCGGTGGCGATGGCGGGGCGCCCTCGGGGGAGACCGGTGGGGGAGCCGGCCTCGTCGAAAGCGGCACCGATGCCGAATTCGCGGCCCCGAGCACCCACCCGGGTTGCGGCGGCTGCGAATCCGGTGGCAACGGCGGCAATGGGGACAGCGACCACAACGCGATCACGGCCGGCGGCGGCGGGGGTGGCGGTGGTGGCGGCGCACAGGGCGGCGCCGGCGGTGAGCACGGGGACACCTTCAGATTCAACGAAGGCATCACCTGGAAGGAAGTCGAAGAAAGCGGCGCCGGTGGCGGCGGCGGGTCCTCCTACATCCGCCCTGGCGCGTTCAGCACGGGCTTCAGCGTGGACGCCGGCTGCGTCAGCAACGGGACCCCGTCGGCTGCTTGCGAAGGGCTCGTCACCCTCAGTTGGGGAGCCCCGCCGGCCCAGCTGACCGCAACCAGGGGCGCTGGCCAGGGAGCTCCACTGACCGCGTCCTTCGAACCGATCGCGGTGCGCGCGACCGACGCCAGCGGGATCGCGGTGACCGGCGCGCCGGTCACCTTCTCGGTCCCCAGCTCGGGACCGTCCGGAGGGCTTCCGGGCGGCCGCTCGACGGTCGTCGTGGAAACGGGCGCGACCGGGGTCGCCACCCTCTACGGGCTGACGAGCCAGGGGGCGGTGGGTGACTGGAACCTGACCGCCAGCACCAACGGCGTGACGACGCAGGTCCCGCTCCGAAACCAACTGATCCCGACCGAGGTGAGCACCGTCTCCTCGCCGAATCCCTCAACCGCCACCGAGGCGCTCGAAGTCAGCGCCCAGGTGACCGGCACCGTGGCGCCGCGGACGCTGCCGCCGACCGGGGCCGTCCAGTTCGCGATCGACGAAGCGCCGATCGGGCCCCCTGTCGCGCTCAGCCCTGCCACCGGCACCGCCCAGCTTCCCCCGGGCAGCCTGCCGCCGCCCGTGGCCGGCGGCTACACGATCACCGCCGAGTACCTCGGCGACGCCACCCACGCCGCCGAAACCGGGAGGGAGTTCCAGCGAGTCGAAAAAGAGCAGACGGCGGTCAGCGTCGAGGGGATCCCGAACCCTGTCTCGGACGGCTCGGCGCTCGACCTCCAGGCGACGATCACCAGCGCCACCCCCGGCGCCGTGCCGACCGGCACCGTCAGCTTCGCCAGCGACGGCGGGCTGCTCGGCGAACCCGAACTCGACGGCGAAGGCAAGGCCACCCTCCACCTCCCCTCGCTGCCGCTCGGATCGCACGAAATCACCGCGATCTACAGCGGCGACGATCGCTACGAACCCGGTGAAGGGCTGGCGGTCGAGGTGGTCGACGACGCCGCGGTCGCCGCCGACCTCAGCTCCTCCGCCAACCCGTCGACGTTCGGCTCGGGGGCGCGGGTCGAAGCTCAGATCCAGCGCGCCGAAGCCGGCCCGGACGCCGTCGGGACGGTCGACTTCACGGTCGACGGCGCCCCCGTCTGCAGCGACGTCCAAACCGCCGCCGCCGCGGCCGCCTGCCAGCTGCCCGACGAACTGGCGGCGGGGAAGCACGTCGTCCGCGCCGCCTTCGACCCCGCGGTCGGCTCCGGCGACGCCGCTGCCGCCGGCGCGATGGCGCAGCTGGTGGTCCCGGCGCCGACCGGCGACGAAGTCACCGCGACGCCGGGGACCGACATCTTCGATCAGCCCTTCGCGCTCGGCTCGACCGTGCTCCGCAGCGACGGCGTCGCCGCCACCGGCTCGGTCCAGTTCCAGGTCGACCGCTTCGCCTCGGGAGCGCCCCTCACGCTCGAATCCGGTCGCGCCGCCCGTACCGACGCCTGTGCCGGCGCCGCGCCGGGAGGCGACTGCCCGCTGGGGGTCGGCGTCCACACGGCGGCCTCCTACTTCAGCCCGGCCGACGGCAACCTCCGTCCCTCGAAGGCGCAGACGGTCATCCGGGTCGATTCGGAGCGGACCGAAACCGGCGTCAAGCTCGCCGCCGACCCGTCGCCGGGGCAGCCCGCCTCGATCATCGCCACCGTCGCCGCTCCAAGCGGGCCGGCGGAAGGATCGGTCCAGTTCCTCCTCGACGGGACCGTGCTCGGGGCGCCCACCGCGCTGGTCAACGGCAGCGCCTCGTCGGCGCCGACCCGGCCGCTGACGGCTGGCCCGCACCGGGTCGTCGCCCACTACCTCGGCGGCGAACGCTTCGATCCCTCCGAATCCGCGCTCGAGTTCACCGCCAAGTCGTCGCCGTCGGACAGCCCGGCGCCGAGGCTCCGCGTCCTCAGCCGCGGCGCCCGGGTCGGCCGCGACGGGACGCTGCACCTGCTGGCCGCCTGCGACGGTGCTCCCGGCACGGCCTGCGACGGCGCCCTCGACCTGCGCCTCTCCGCGGCGAGTCCCGGGAAGGGCGATCCGAAGCTGCTTGCCCGCACCCATGTCCTGATCGCGGCCGGCTCGACCGGCACCCCCCGCCTCGTCCTCCGCGGCACCGGCCGCAGGATGCTCTCGAACCGGCGCACGCTCGCGGCCGCGGCCCACTTCAACGGCGTCGCCGCTGGCCCGCCGCTACGGCTGCGATCGACGCCGGCGCCCCAGCTCGTCGCCGAGAGCGTCCACCGCCGCTTCCGCACCTTCGTCGTGCAGCTGCGCTGCCTGCCGACCGCGGACCCCTCGAGCAAGCGCTGCGAAGGCAGGCTCGCGCTGAGCGCCGACGGCCACCGCGTCGGCGCGGTCGCGGTCGCCGGCCAGCTGGGGGAGCCGATCACCGCCCGCCTGAGGTTGCCCGCGAGCTATCGCCACGGGCCGGTCGCCGAGGTCCTCGCTCGGGTCCGCTCGACGGCGCCGGTCGGCGAGGAGCGGACCGCGAGCCGGTCCTTCGCGGTCAGGCCGCGGGTGCTCGGCTCGCGCGCGCCGGCGCGGCCCTAGCGAGGATTCAACGTCATAACCACTCTACGTCTGGGGCATCGGCTGCGCCCTCGAGGTTGAGATCGGGGCACGCCGCTGACTGAGTGGCTCTTCCGCGTCCGACAAAAATGTTCCCTTGCGGCTTCTTAAATCCGATATTTAGCTCTAAGAATTTGCGTTCAGCTACGGGTTACGTTTGCTCACGGGGTTCGGCAGCTCTTTCGCGCGCTAGTTCACGCGCTCATTTCCAGCGATTTTGGGCAGCTACAAGACAACTTGCGTCAGCGTTAGCTAGACGCAAATTTTTGCCGATATATTTGCGTCATGGATACGGATGCTCTGGAGATAAGCCCTGTCGGACGTTTAATTCCGATTGTTGGTCCAGATCCCGCAACCCACGAGCTGGTTGACGGCGAAGCATTCCTTCCCGATCCGCTGCCCCGCGATCTCGTCCTCTCAACCCCAACCTGGACGATCGTAAACGCGGCGACCGCAGCGCTTGCCCGCCTCGATGGGGCGGCCAGGCGAATTCCCGAGCCTTCGCTTCTGCGTCGGCCGACCCTGCGACGCGAGGCACAGAGCACGAGCGCGTTGGAGGGAACCTATGCGCCGTTTGCCGACGTCCTGGCTGCGGAGGGAGAGGACCAACAGCAGTTGACCGCAGAGGTCCGCGAGGTTCTCAACTTCGAGCAGATGGCAGAGCTCGCTTTCTCGTGGCCAGAGGAGCGCCCTCTGACGATCGGCATGCTGGGTGAACTGCAGAAGACGCTCGTTCGCGGTACCGCCGGGGAACTGTCCGATGCCGGGCGACTGCGGGACCGAATCGTCGTTATCGGGGCGCCGGGCGGAGGATTCGATCAGGCCCGCTTCGTGCCGCCTCCGCCCGGCGACCAGCTCCGCGCTGGCGTCGAGGACCTACTTGGTTGGATCGCGTCGTCGCCGGATTTGCCGACTGTGGTTCTGGCCGCTCTGGCTCACTACCAATTCGAGACGCTTCACCCCTACTCGGACGGAAACGGCAGGCTCGGGCGACTCCTCGTAATCGTCCAGCTGCTCCGCGGCGCTGTCATCCGCGAGCCCCTGCTCGTCGTTTCCCCTTGGTTTGAGCGCCGCCGCGATCTTTATCAGGACGAACTTCTGCGCCTCAGCTGCGAGGGGGGCTGGGATCGTTGGGTCAGCTTCTTCGCGGAGGGCGTTGCCGCCTCGGCCGTTGACTCGCAACAGAAAGTGGAGCGGCTGGTCGAGCTGCAGGAGCAGCTCCGCCGCAGAGTCCAAAAGGCCAATAAGCGCGGTGCGGCCGAGCGACTTGCCGCCGACCTTGTGGGCCATCCTTACGTCGACCGACCGTGGGTGGCGTCTCACCTGGGTCTTTCTGGCCAGGGGGCCCAGAATGCGATCAACACCCTCGTCGCGCTGGAGATTCTCGAGCCTGCGGGATGGCGCCGTGCGAACAGCAACGCCCGCGTGTACCTGGCGCCCGAGGTAGTGCAGATCGCTTCGGCGTAGCAGTGCCCACGCCATGCGACGAAGGTCGCTCCGACCGCACTGAGCAAGTCGCAGTCAGTCACATCGCCGCCGCGATCCCGTTCCCTATACGGAAGCCCCCATCCTTTCACTCAGGCGGCGAATGGCTCTAGAAAGCCACTAAAGATGCTCCGGGACCAACGCGAAGGCGTGCTTCTCGGCTGCTTCCCGCAGCTCTTTGTCCCAGCAAGCGAAGTCGAGTTCCTCGCCGGTCGCGAAAGAGAGGGCTCCGGCCAGGTGGACAGCGTCGTAGGCGCGGAGCGAATGAGTGCGGGCGCTCTCGACTGCCTTGGTGAGAAGCGCGTCGTTGACGGCATGGCTGAAGACGCCGTGCCATATGTTTTCCAAGTCCTCGAGCGCCCGGTTGAGTTGGGTCGGGGTCAAGCGTCGGCCCTTGCGCATCCGGGCCAAGGCCGCGGTTGCCTCGACGTAAGCGATCGAAGTGGTGCGGATACCGTCCGCCTTGGAGTAGGCGCTCCGGGTCTCCTCGGCTCCGGGCTCGTCGACCAGGAGCTTGATCAGCGCGCTGGTATCGATGTAGAGACTCAGCGCCGACCCTCGGAGACGTACTCTGCGGCGCTCTTGCCCGTGCCTCGGAGTTTGGCCGGCTTAGCCGGCAGGTAGCGAGGACCCTCCGGCGCTCGCACCGTTCCGTCCGCGATCAAGGCCGACAGGTGAGGCGAGGTGTTCGTGGAGACGATCCGAGCCACGGGGCGGCCATGCTTCGTCACCGTGATCGCTTCGCCCTCCTCGACGCGATCGATGATCGAGCTGGCTCTGTCCTTCAATTCGCGAATGCCTACGGTTGCCTTCTCCATGGTGGCCACATTCTAACGCTAAATGGCCAGACGCCCTACGGCTCGATGCGTGGCCGGCGACTCCGTCGCCGGCTGTAGAGGACGACGCCGGCGATGAGCATCGCTCCCCAGAGAACGGAGGCCCAGATCCCGACCCTTTGGCCGATGAACCCTGCGATTACGACCGCAAGCAGGACGGCGAAGTAAACGCCGCATACGGGGATGGCCCGACCCGAGGAATCTGATCACCGCCGACAGGCTGATCCGGAGCGGGTCGGACTCCAACCCTGTGACCGGTCGATTGGCGTCTCATCCCGGTCACATCGGCACCGCGAACCGAATCCTCATGCGGACCGCCGTCGTCCTTTCAAGCCAAAAGTCCTGGGTTCGACTACTGCCGATCGACATAGCAGCGGCTGAGGGCTCCGCTGCGGATCTGCCGGACGGCGATGCAGGCGCAGATCGTGCAGGCGAGGAGGCCGACGGAGTCGCCGATCAGCGGCGCGATATGACCGCCGCCGTTGGCGAGCGTCTGCTGGCCGAGGTCGATTGCCTGGGCGATCGCCAGTGAAACGACGCCGCCGAGGGCGAAGGGGAGGAGCCGCCGGTTGAAGGTGTGCCATCGGTTTCTCATGCGGCCAAGGTAGATCGCGGCGGCTGGCAGGTCATCGGCGCCCGGGTTGATCTTCGTCTCCGCCCGGAGGTCGATGCCCGGGAGCCGCCCGCGGGCGGCAGATCCTGCCGCCGATCACGGCCGCGAATCTCACGTTCCGCCCTCGCCGACCGTCCTTAAGGGACGGCAGCCAAACGAAGGGAAGAGGACCGTGACTTCATCCACCGCCACCTCGCTCGACTCCCGCGTCGAGGCGCTCGACTGGGTCGAGCTCACCCGGCAGCTCGACGAGCGGGGCTTCGCGATCACCGACCCCGTCCTCGACCGCGCCGAGTGCGGCGAGCTCTCCGCACTCTTCGACGGCGGCGAGTTCAGGGCGACGATCGAGATGGCCCGCCATCGCTTCGGCGATGGCCGCTACCGCTACTTCGACCATCCGCTGCCGCGGCCGATCAGCGATCTGCGGACGTCCTTCTACGCGCGGCTGGCGCCGGTTGCGAACGAGTGGGCCGGGCGCCTGGATGAGGACGAGCGCTATCCGGCGAGCCACCGGGAGCTGATCGAGCGGTGCCGAGCTGCCGGCCAGGAGCGGCCGACGCCGCTCATCCTCCGTTACGGGGAGGGCGACTGGAACGCGTTGCACCAGGACCTCTACGGGGACGTCTACTTCCCCTTCCAGGTGCTGACGATCCTCTCGCAGCCGGGAGTCGATTTCGACGGCGGCGAGTTCGTCCTCGTCGAGCAGCGCCCGCGCGCCCAGAGCCGGGCCCACGTCCTCGACCCCGCCCAGGGCGCGTTCGTCATCTTCCCGACCCACCATCGACCCGCCCCCGGCAAACGTGGATACCACCGCGTCGGCCTGCGCCACGGGGTCAGCACCCTGCACAGCGGCTCGCGGACGGCGCTCGGGGTCATCTTCCACGACGCCAGGTGAGCTAGCGGTAGATGAAGTGCCCGCCGAGGAGCTCGGTGACGGTGACGAGGCGGAAGTGCCGAGCGCGCAGGCCTTCGATGATTCCCGGCAGGGCCGTCACCGTTTGCGGGTGGTGGCCGCCGTCGTGCATGAGGATGATCGCGCCGGGTCGGGAGCGGTGGACTGCGTTTGCCTCGAGCACGCGAACGCCGCGATGGTGGTCGTCGCCTGAGTCGAAGCTCCAGAGGATGGTCTCGAGGCCGGCGCTGGCCGCCTCCGCGGAGACCGCGGTGTCGAGCAGGCCGTAGGGCGGTCTGAAGAGGCAGGGCTGGAAGCCGGTGGCCGCTTGGATCAGGCGGTCGGTCTCGTCGAGCTCGGTGGCGTCGGGGTACTTCGGGTGGTCGTAGGAGTGGTTGCCGATCTCGCCGCCGGCGGCGAGGATTTCCTGCATCAGGGCTTCGTTGCCGGCGACGTGGCGGCCCTCCTCGAAGAAGGTGGCTTTGGCGTGGAGCTGCTGGAGGGTGGCGAGGATCGGCACCGTTTGGGTCGGCCTCGGTCCGTCGTCGAAGGTCAGCGCCACGGCTCGCCCGCCCTCTGGGCCGTCCGCGACCGTCTCGCCCGGCGCCGAGGTGCAGCCGATCGGCAGTTCGGCGGCTGGACCGACGCCGCCGCCAGGGCCGGCCACCCCGGTCGGGCCGTTGCCCGCGAGCGCGACGCCGAGCGGGAGGACGAGCTCGGCGGGCGGCGCGCCGCCGCAGACCTGGGCGAGGAGCAGGAGGAACGCGAGGCAGGCGAGGAGCTTCTTCATCGCTGCGCGCTACCGGCCGAAGACGTCGACGGCGGAGGAGGCGAGGCTCGCCGCGTAGACGTTCCGCCCGTCGGGGCTGACCGCGACGTGGAAGCCGTCGGCGAGTCCGGCCCCGTCCCGGCAGCGCCCTTCGGCCCCGTGCTCGGCGATGCAGCCGGCCCGCCCGGGCAGCTGCCTCAGGCCGCCGCCCGGGCTGCGCTTGAAGATCGTCAGCGCGCTGTCGCCAATCGCGTAGACCGCCTTGCCATCCGGGCTGACCGCCACGCCCTGGGCGCTGCGCGATTTGATCCCGCCGGCGCAGCCTTCGACGTTGCCGCGCTCCTGGACGCACCCGGCCTCTCCGGGAGGCTGCCGCAGCGAGCCGTCGGCCGGGTCGCGTTGGAAGATCGCCAGGCCGCCTTCGTGGGAGCCGGCGACGTAGACGCTGCGGCCGTCGGGGCTGACGGCGACCGCGGTCGCGCCCTCCACCGCCCGCGCTTTCCCGCAGGCGCCCGCTGAGCCGTCTTCCGAGAAACAAACCGCAGCTCCCTGCCCTTGAGTGAGCGCGCCGGTGGCGGGATCGCGATCGAAGATGACGACCGACCCGGGTTCGTAGTCGGCCACGTAGACGTTGCGGCCGTCGGGACTGACCGTCAGGTCGGCCGGATAGCGGAGGCCGCGTCCCCGCTCGCAGCCGGCCCTGGCCGCGCGGGAGATGCAGCCGCCGGGGCCGCGCAGCTCGCGCAGGGCGCCCGTCTTCAGGTCGCGTTCGAAGACGGTGAGGCCGGCGAAGCTGGCGGCGTAGACGTTGCGCCCGTCGGGGCTGACGGCGACCTCGCTGGCGGAGCCGAGCCCTCTCGCCCTGCTGCAGGCGCCGGCGGCGCCGCTTGCGGCAAGGCAGCCGGCCCTGCCAGGCTTCTGGCGCACCGCGCCGCTGCGCCGATCGCGATCGAAGACCGCCAGCGAGGATTCGCTCGCCAGGTAGACGTTGCGACCGTCGGGGCTGACCGCCACCCCCTCGGCGTTGTCGATCGCGCGGCCGCGGGCGCAGCCCTGAGCTCCGCCGGCGGCGACGCAGCCCGCGGCGCCTCGCTCCTGCCGCAGCCGTCCGCTTCCCGGCAACCGCTCGAAGACGGCCAGCGCGCCCGGTTCCGCGGCCGCCACGTAGACGTTGCGGCCATCCGGGCTGACCGCCACGTCATAGGCGTCGCCGAGGCCGCGGCCCTTCGTGCACTGGCCCTTCCAGCCGCCATGCGAGACGCAGGCCGCCCTGCCCGGCTCCTGGCTGAGCCCGGCCGGCGCGGCGGCGAGGCCCGAGGCCGCGAGCGTCAGCGTCACGGCGAGCAGGACGGCTCCGGCGATGCCTCGCCGGACCGACACGCTCGGACGCCGAGCCGGGCTCGGCTTGTTTGGCTGCAAGGGAGTTCTCCTCGGGCGGAGCGAAGGGAGGGCGAGACCCGGGCACCCTCTCAGGGAACGGCCCACTTGCCAAGGGATCCGCGTCCGATTGGCCGGCGAGTCGTGCCTGGTGCCGGTCGACCTGGCGCCCAGCTGCGCCGCCGCGCCGTCAGGCCACGGTTGGCAAGCCGCCGCTGACCGCGATCCGCGCGAAGGCGTCGACGACCTCGGGGTCGAACTGCGAGCCGGCGGCGCGCTGCAGCTCTTCGACAGCTCGCTGCGGCCGCATCGCGACGCTGTAGGGGCGCTCGGTGACCATCGCCGCGTAGGCCTCGCAGACCGAGACGACCCGGGCGCCGAGTGGGATCTCCCCTTCGCGCAGCGCGTCCGGATAGCCGCTGCCGTCCCAGCGCTCGCCGCTCGAGCGGACCAGGCGGGCGACCGGGACGAGGGCGGCGGCGGAGGCGATGATCCGCTCGCCGATCAGCGTGTGCTGGCGGATGAACTCCCACTCCGCGTCCTCGAGCGGCCCGGGCTTGTTGAGGATCGCGTCGGGGATCGCCATCTTGCCGACGTCGTGGAGCTGGGCGGCGCGGATCGTCTCGTCGCGTTGCTCGGGCTCCATCTCCAGCTCGATGGCGACGGCTTCGGCCAGCTCGGCGACGTCGACCGCCTGCTCGGCCAGCGCCGGCTGCCGTTCGCGCAGCGCCGCCAGGAGGACGTCGCGCGACTGGGAGCCGGCCGAGACCCGCTCGCCGGCCTTGTTCGCATACATCCGCCGATCGGCGAGCTGCAGCGCCGCCTCGACCGAGGCCGCCTCGCTCGGCAGCAGCACGCTCCCCTGCGAAGCGGTGACGAGGAAGCCCTCGCCGCGCTCGGAGAGGGCGCCGACCCCGCCGGCGATCAGCCCGTCGACCTCCGCCGCGGTGCAGGTCGCGAGCAGGCAGAACTCGTCGCCGCCGAGCCGGTAGGCGCGCCCCTTGGCGCCGATCAGCCGTTCCAGCCTGACGCCGAGCCGCCCCAGCAGGGCGTCTCCGGCCGGATGGCCGAAGGCGTCGTTGTAGAGCTTGAAGCCGTCGAGGTCGAAGAGCGCCAGGAGGCGAATCCGACCCGCGTCGGCCGGCGCCCGAAGCGCCCGCTCGAGGTCCCACATCAGCGCCCGGCGGTTGGCCAGCCCGGTCAGCTCGTCGGTGCGCGATTCGCGGAGGCTCGTGCGCAGGTCGCTGCTCGACTCGCGCAGCGAGAGGAAGAGGCGGACGACGACGGCGACCAGGGTCAGCAGCGAGAGCACGCTGGCTGCCGGGGGAAGGTCGGCGAAGCGTTCGGAGGCCTGGACACCGATCGCGACCAGCGCCGCCGCGGTCGGCACCGCGATCACGCGCGCCCCGCGCGGCCGCGCCGGCTTCGCCGCGGTTGGCTCGATCCACGCCGCCGTCGCCAGCAGCAGGGCGCCGAGCGGCCAGACCGCGTCGAGCAGGCCACCTTCGACGTAGGTGCCCTGGGCCGACTCGAGCAGGTAGGCGACGTCGGAGACGGCGAGCAGCAGCAGGCCGGCACCGAGCACGGCCCAGCCGCGCCCGGGATGCCAGCCGGTGAAGGCGGCGGCCGTGAAGACCAGGGTCAGCAGGGCCAGGTCGGCGACCGGGTAGGCGAGGTTGGTCGCCACCGCGAGCGTCGAGCCGTCGGTCGAGGCGTCGACGATCGGGTTGAGGACGAGCGCGGCGGCGAGGGCGGCGACGGCGCTGCCGACGATCAGCCCGTCGAGCCAGCGGGCGACCGGGAAGGAGCCGACGCGGGCCCGCAGCAGGGCGATCAGCGCCGCGTAGGCGAGCGGGTAGAAGGCGAGGTAGCCGGCGTCGGCGGGTGAGGGGATCGGGACCGATTCCGTCCCGGTGAGGACCGCCGAGTAATAGATTTCGCCGCCGGTCCAGAGCAGCAGACCCGCCCCGAGGAGCCCCCACGCGAGCCGCTCCCGGGGGACGAGGAAGGCGCGCAGCAGGCAGGCCGCCGCGCTCAGCAGCATCAGGGCGTCGTAGACCCAGGTGCCGAACACGTCTTCGGCGGTGGCGCCGCCGAAGCCGATCGCCGCGTGGGCGACGAAGGCCAGGAGCAGCAGGGCACCGGCGGCCCCACCGATGAGGACGGTCCTGCGGGTCGCGGGAGTGATCGCGGTTACCACCGTTAAAGCATCGGAACGGGGGCGGCGAAGCTTGATTTTTGGGGCGCCGACCGACGTTCTAGTGATTACTCGGGGGTCGTTCGTCCGAGTTGCTTGTCTGCGGCGGCCGGGTGGCCGAGGGTGGGAGGGTGATCCTGCAGAGGGAGCTAAAGCACGACGCGGATGCGGTGCACCTCGCCGAAGGTTGGATCGGGCTCTGCGCCACCTGCGGCTGGGTCGGCCACGCCTACGGGTCCCGGGACCAGGCGCGGGCCGAGAGCGCCCGGCACGTCGCCGAGGCCGCCGAGGACGACGCCGAGTCGCCGGATCTGGGCCCGGCGGCGGCGCCGTTCCGCGACCAGGCTGCCTAGACGGCTGAAGCATTGACGTCGCTATGACGACGTCAATGCTTCGCTCGCGCGCGGAGGAAGCGCTCGAACGCCTCGAGCGCGGGCTCGGGGTCGCGGCGGCCGACGCCGATCCGGAAGCGGTCGGCGGGGACGGGGCCGAGGGCGGAGGCATAGACCGAGGCCGGCAGGAGGACGACTCCCGCCTCCTCGACCAGCTCGCGGCAGAAGGTCTCGACGCCGTCGGCGCCGAGGTAGCGGGGGAAGGAGACGGCGCCGCCGCGCGGCGCTTCCCACTCCAGCAGGTCCGTGTGGGCGGCGAAGAAGGACTCGAAGCGGGGGATGTTGTCGGCGACGATCCGGCGGTTGCGGGCCTGGATCTGGTCGCCGTGGCGAAGGGCGAGGGCGGCGAGGAACTCGCTCGGGGTCGCGTTGCAGATCGAGGTGTAGTGCTTGCGCCGCTCGAGGCGCTCGAGCAGCTCGCGGCGGCGGGTCGCGAGCCAGCCGATCCGCAGGCCGGGGAGCCCGTAGGACTTCGACATCACGTTGAGCGAGAGCGCGGTCGGGGAGAGCTCGGCCGCCTGCGGGAGGGGCTCGGTGGCGGGCGCCTCGAGGCCGCGGTAGACCTCGTCGGAGAGGAGCGTCACCCCGCGCTCCTCGCAGAGGGCGACCAGCGCTTCGAAGCCGGCCCGCTCGGGCACGGCGCCGGTCGGGTTGTTGGGGAAGTTGACCGCGACCAGGCGGGTGGTGGGGCGGAGCTGCGCGGCGACGGCGTCGACGTCGAGCGCCCAGCCGGACTCGGGGTCGAGGACGATCCCCTCGACCTCGGCGCCGGCGGCGATCGGCACCGACTCGAACGACTGGTAGTTGGGGACCGTGACGAGGGCGTGGTCGCCCGGACCGACCAGCTCCTGCAGGACCCAGAAGAGGGCCTCCTCGGCGCCGGCGAAGCTGAGCACGTGCTCGGGCCCGAGGCCGTCGTAGAGCGCCGCGATCTCGCCCCGCAGCTCCTCGCCGCCCCAGGTCGGCGCGTAGGAGAGCGGCAGGCGGGCGAAGCGCTCGCGGGCCTCGGCGCCGCCCAGCTCGAGCAGCTCGTCGACGGTCAGCGTCTCGGCGTCGGAGGCGGTCAGGTGGAAGCGGGCGCTGAACTCCCAGACCCCGAGGTACTCCTCGAGCCGGAAGGGTTGGAGGTTCGGCAGCTCCACTCCGGGAGCGTACGTCTAGGCCGCCGGTGGCGCCGCGGCCAGCTCGGCGATCGCGCGCTGGGCGGCGGCGAGGCCGCGGGCCGCGCGGGGACCGAGAACGCGCCGCCAGAGCCAGGCCAGCCGACCCTCGACGTAGATCGTGTTGACCAGCCGGCTGCCTCCGTCGCCGCCCGGCTCGACCAGGTGCCGGTGGCCGATGCGGGCGCCCGGCAGGCGGGCCTCGTCGGTGAAGAGGCGGCCTTCCTCGAGCTCGACCACCCGGAAGCGCAGCCGCAGGCCGGTGCGGAAGACGATCCGGGCGACGGCGCCGAGGGCGAGCGGGCCGTCGAGCTCGGCGCTCCTGATCTCGGCGTTCCAGCGCGGCCAGGCCGCCGCATCGCGGTAGGCGCGCTCCCAGACCGCCGCCGGGTCCACGGCGGCCGCCAGCTCGCTGATCGTCTCCCAGCGGCTCACCGGTAGAGGCCGTTCCGCAGCAGCTCGACGTTGGCCGCGACCCAGCGGTCGAGCTGCGCCTCCTCGAGCAGCGGGGCGTCGAGCACCTCCGCCAGCAGCGGCATGAAGCTGAGCGGCGCCCAGATCAGGAAGAAGTGCTGCAGCGTCGCCCAGAGCCGGTCGGCGTCGGGGTCGATCGCGCCGTCGCGGGCGAGCTCCTCGATCTCCTCGCGGCCGCCCCCGATCATCGCCGCGAACAGCCGCTCGGCGCCCGGCGTCCGCTCGACCAGCGCCCGGCCGAGGTAGGCGCAGACGTCGGGACGCTCGCGCATCACCCGCGCGGTCTGCTCGGCCCGCTGCTGCAGGAGCTCGGCGCCGCCCGCCTCTCCGCCGCTCGCGTAGGCGTCGCCGAAGGCGCGCAGCGCCTCCTCGTCGACCGCGGCGACGAGGCCCGCCCTGCCGCCGAAGTGATGGACGAGCAGCGCCGGCGAGACCTCGCTCGCCTTCGCCACCTCGCGCAGCGAGGTCGCCGCGACGCCCCGCTCGCCGAACAGCCGCATCGCGTTGGCGACGATCGCCGCGCGGGCCGAGGCGGGCTCGGCGACCGGGGGCGTGGCGGCGGGCTGCTCGGAGGCTGAACGCATGTTCAGCCGACACTGTACACCCGTTCAGCCGCGCCGGCGGCGCACCCACGTCGGGCTGTTCCTTATCCCGGAATAGCCCGGATAAGGAACAGCCAGGGAGGGTCGGCATTCCTGGCGCGGCCGGGCGAGGCGCGCCGGGCGGCTCAGGTCGTCTTGATCAGGCCGCCGTCGATCAGCCAGTTGGCGCCGGTCACGTTGCCGGCCCGCTCGGAGGCGAGGAAGGCGACGACGTCGGCGACTTCCTCGGGCTCGGTGAACTTGCCGGTCGCGAAGCCGCCGATCGCCGCGACGACGTTGTCGCGGGCGGTCTCGAAGTCGGTGCCGGTCGCCTTGGCGACGGTCTCGGCGACGCCTCCCTGGCCGAGCCAGAGGTCGGTCGCGACCGGGCCGGGGGCGACGGAGTTGACCCGGATTCCGTGCGGCCCGAACTCCTGGGAGAGCGACTTCGCCAGGTTGACGAGCGCCGCCTTGGCGGCGCCGTAGTCGAGGACGCCGGCGTCCGGCTCGAAGAAGGCGTTGACCGAGGAGACGTTGACGATCGCCCCCGAGCCCGCCTCGACCATCGCCGGCAGGGCCGCCCGGGTGGCGCGCAGGGCGATGAAGAAGTTCATGTTCAGCGCCCATTCGAACTCCTCGTCGCTGGTGCCGAGGAAGCCGTCCAGCCGCTGTTTGACGGCGCCGACGTTGTTGACCAGCACGTCGAGGCGGCCGTGGGCCTCGAGGGCGCGGCCGACCAGGGCCGCCGGACCGTTCGCCGCGGCGAGGTCGCCGGCGACGGGCGTGACGCCGTCAATCGCGCTCAGCGTCTCCACTTTGCGGGAGCCGGCGAAGACCAGCGCGCCCTCGGCCGCCAGTCGCCTGGTGACGGCGAGGCCGATCCCCTTGCCGGCGCCGGTGACGACCGCGACCTTGTCCTCGAGGCCGAGGTCCATCAGACGAAGCGCTGGACGAACTCGAGCGCCGTGTCGCAGGACCTGCGCCAGCTGCTGTCGATCGTCAGGCCGTGGCTGGCGCCGTCGATCTCGACCAGCTCGGTGACGCCCTTGTTCTTCTCCTGTTTGCGGAAGACCGCCTTGTTGATCGCCGCCGGCGAGACGTGGTCGGCGCTGCCGTAGACGATCAACATCGGCCCGCGGTCGGGGTTTTTGTGGTCCACCTTGGCCTCGGTCCAGGGGTTGAGGTTGGCGCTCGCCGCCTGGAACAGCGGCACCCCCGAGCCCGGCACCGAGAATTCGTTGTAGAGCTGCATCGCCTCCTCCTCGGAGACGGTGTTGGCGAACGAGTAGCGGAACTGGTCGTAGGTGAGCGGCACCGCGCGGCTGCGGTTGGCGGGGTTGCCGAGTACCGGTTTGCCGGATTTCAGCGAGGAGATCGGCAGCGGCAGAATGCCGCGGAAGGGGGCCGAGTCGAACGCCACCGAGACGGCCGCCAGGCCACGGCCGGCGAGGATCTGGGTGAGCAGGCCGCCAAAGGAATGGCCGATCACCGCCGGCTCCTTCTTCAGCCCGCCGATCACCTCCTCGAAGTGGTCGGCGATCTGGCCGATCGACTTGTGGGCGAGGGCCTCGGGGTGCTCTTTGGCCTCGGCGACGGTGTCAGGATCGTCGGGCCAGCCCGGGGTCAGCGGCACGTATCCGGCTTTCTTGAAGGCGGCGGCCCAGCGGTCCCAGCTGCTCGGCAGCAGCCACAGCCCGTGGACGAAGACGACGGGCTGTTTGCCGGTCGCGTTGACTTTCTCGACCTGACCCGCCTCGTACTCGGTGACCGTCGCCATCTATCTCTCGCTTCGGATCGAATGTCCTTTCGGAGGAGAAGCTATCCGGTCGGCATCGCGGGCAAGACGATCTCCCGGGCCGAAGTAGGCTCGCCCGGTGCAGCTGGAAATCTCCGACCCCGGCCATTTCGCGTTGAAGAACGCGATCCGGGCGGCGATCGTGGCGCCGGCCGTCTTCGCCTTCGGGCTCGAGGTCCTCGACTCGCCGGCACTGGCGCTGTTCGCCGGCTTCGGCTCGCTGGCGCTGATCGTCTTCGTCGACTTCGGCGGCGCCCGGCAGGCGCGGCTGACCGCCTTCGTGGCGCTGGTCCTCGGCAGCGCCGTGCTCGTCGTCGCCGGCACGCTCTGCTCGCAGACGACCTGGCTGGCGGTCGCGGCGATGGCGGTGGTCGGCTTCGCGGTCCTCTTCGCCGGCGTCTTCAACGGCTACCTGGCCGCCGCCCAGCTGGCGGCGATCCTCGCCTTCGTGCTGGCCGCGATGGTGCCGGCCGACCCCGGCGCGATCCCGGCCCGGCTCGCCGGCTGGGGGCTGGGCTCGGCCGCCGCGCTGACCGCGATCTTCCTGCTCTGGCCGCGGCGGCCGCGCGACCAGCTGCGGGCGCGGGCCGCGGCGGCGGTCGCGGAGCTGGCGGCGCTGCTCGAGGCGAGCGCCGAGGGCGGGGAGGAGGAGCGCCTCGCCGCCCTCGCCGCCGACGCCAACGCGGCGGTCGCCGCGGCCCACGCCGCCTTCGTCGCGACGCCGCGCCGGCCGAGCGGGATCGGCGGCCGCTCCGCCGCCCTCGGCCGCCTGATCGACGACCTCGAATGGTTCGACGCCGCCGCCCGCGAGCAGCCCGCCGCAGCCGAGGCGAAGGGCGTCTGCGCCGGCGAGCGGGCGCAGATCGAAGCGGCGGTCCCGTCCGCCCTGACGATCGCCGCCGAGCGCCTGCGGGCCGACCATGCCGGCGACGGCGGCGCCGAGCTGCGCGCGCTCGACGAGGCCCACGACGCGATCGGCGCCGCCTTCCTGGCCGAGATCGCCGCCGGGCCGGATCGCGACGAGGCCGAGCTGAGCGCCGAGTTGAACGAGGTATACCGGCTCCGCGCGCTCGCCTACGGCGCCCTGCAGATCGGCCGCCACGCGATCCAGGCCAGCGGCGGCGTCGCCCCGCCCGACCCCTCGCTCGCCCCCGAAGCCGGCCGCCTGCGCCGCGCCCGCCGGATCGCCGCCTCCCACGCCAGCATGCGCTCGGTCTGGCTGCGCAACAGCCTGCGCGGCGCCGCCGGGCTGGCGCTGGCGGTGCTGGTCGCCCGCGTCGCCGACACCCAGAACGGCTTCTGGGTGGTGCTGGGAACGATGTCGGTGCTGCGCTCGAGCGCGCTGGCGACCGGGGCCACGGTGGTCGAGGCGATCGCCGGCACCGTGGTCGGGATCCTCGTCGGCGGCGTCATCGTCCTGGTGATCGGCAGCACCACGGCGCTGCTCTGGGTGGTGCTGCCGTTCGCGATCCTGCTGGCCGCCTACTCGCCGCGGGCGATCTCCTTCGCCGCCGGCCAGGCCGGCTTCACGGTCGCCGTGGTCGTCCTCTTCAACCTCCTGAACCCGGTCGGCTGGTCGGTCGGGGTGGTGCGGATCGAGGACGTCGCGATCGGCTGCGGGGTCAGCCTCCTGACCGGCTTCCTGATCTGGCCGCGCGGCGCCTCGGCGGTGCTGCGCGAGGCGCTCGGCGGCGCCTACGTGCTCGCCGCCCGCTATCTCGACCTGGCGATCTCCTCGCGGCTCGAGGGTGGCGACCCGGCGCCGCTGCATGAAACCGCGGCCGAAGCGAGCGACGCGGCGCTGCGGCTCGACGAGACCGTCCGCGAGTACCTCGGCGAGAACAGCTCCGCCCACGAGGACCTCGACGCGCTGGCGCAGCTGGTCGGCGGCGCCACCCGGGTGCGGCGGGTCGCCCGCCTCTTCGACAACGCCGCCGAGCTGGCGCCGCTCGCCCCGCTCGACCCCGAGGCCGGCTGGGTGGCGAGGCTGCGGGCGCCGCTCGACCAGATGCGGAGCGCCCGCCGCGCCTGGTTCGAAGGCTTTGGCGCCGCCGTCTTCGCCGGCACCATGCCGCCGCCGGCCGAGCCCGAGGCGCCGGAGCCGAGCGCCGGCCCGGCGAGCCGGCTGGCGCGCCGCCCCGGCCCGCTGCTGGAGCTCGACGGCGAGCGCGACGCCGCCGGCATCCCCGCCGGCCTGCCGATCGCCTGGGCGGAGCGGCACCTCGAAGGGCTGCTGGAGCTGGAGCCGCCGCTGACCGCGGCGGCGCGGGCGGTGCTGGAGGACGGCGCCGGGCGACCGCCGGCGCCGGTGGGGGGCCGGCCGGGCCGCGCCTCGTGAGCTGCGGCCCGGCCGGTGGGGGGCTAACCCGGCCTACTGGGCCGCTTTCTTCAGCTCGGCTCCGGCACTGAACTTCGGCACCGATTTGGCGGCGATCATCATCGACTCGCCGGTGCGGGGGTTGCGCCCCTGGCGTGCCGCGCGTCGCGAGACCGAGAATTTGCCGAACCCGGTCAGACGCACCTCGTTGCCTTCGCCGATCTGCTCTTCGATCGACTGCAGCGTCGCCTCCAGGGCGCGCTTCGCTTCACCCACGCCCAGACCGCTCTTCGCGGCTACGTCGCGGGCCAACTCGTCCTTGTTGACGATTGCCATTGCGTTCCTCCGAACCCGTCGATGATCCGCTTCCGGCGGACTTTGACCGTTGACGCTAACGGCACGATAGGTCGCTATTTCGTACCAGACCCCAATTTGGCTCCCATTTTCACCGCACGCACCGCACTCGTCGCCCCCGCCTGCAGGGTGATCCCGAGCGCGAAGAGGATCAGACCGGGGATCCGCAGGATCGGGGAGCCGATCATCAAGAGCCCGATTCGGCCGATCAGATAGGGCGGCGCGCTGACCAGGAAGCCGAGCGCGGCGCCGATCGCGCTGGCCGAGAGGCGGTCGCGGCGCGAGCGCTCCTGGCGCACCCCGACCAGCCGCGCCGGCACCGCCACGTAGGCGACCATCAGCAGGCCGACGACGACCCCGAGGGCGACGGTGAACGTGAGGCGGTCGCCGCGGGCGACGACCGTCGTGCAGAGCGCGATGGCGACCCCGAAGGCGGTCCCCCAGCCGGCGATCGTCCCCAGGTGGCGCCGGGCCCGGGCCAGCGCCGGCCGCACCTCTGGGGCCCGCGGCTGGGCGACGGCGAAGGCGAAGACCGCGTTGAGGAAGAAGCAGAGGACGGTGATCGCGACGATCACCAGGCCGACCGGGATGAGCGCCGGCCCGGACACCTCGACCGCCGAGCCGTCGCGGATCAGGTGGATGCGGAGGTCGTACATCACCGCCCAGATCCAGAGCGCCGGCAGCACCTCGACCAGGGTCAGGCGCCAGTTGGCGAACAGCAGCCGCACCCCGGCCAGCAGCATCGCGACGCCGCCGGCGGCGAAGGCGAGCGGAGCGAGCAGCCGGTGCGAGCGGGCGGCGGCGTCGAGCGCGCGCAGCAGCGCTTCCTCGTCGCCGTCGCGGATCGCGACCAGGTAGGGCTCGGCGGCTGCCCACCACTTTCGCGCCCGCGCTCTCAAGCGCCGCAGGTTAGGGGTGCCGGGACCCTCGCGCACTTGTGCCCGGTAGCCGGGGACGAGTGCGCGAGGGTGGGGCGGTGCGGGGCTAGCGGCGCGGCGAGCCGGTCGACCGCGACGGCCGGGGGCGGCGGGCGCGCCGCCCGCTCGAGCCGTTCGCGGACTTTCAGCGTCGCGATGCCGCCGCCGGCGAGCAGCACCGGGCCGAAGGCGAGCGCCGTCTCCTCGACCGGGATGCCGGCGATGTGGGCGAGCGGGTCATCCGTGGCGGGCACCGGTGAGGGCGGTGTCGAGGTTGTCGAGGGCGATGTTCCAGCCGTATTCGTGGTCCCTCACCGCTTCGGCGTCCACCAGGCCGCTGTGGGTGAAGCGGACCGCGGTGGCGTCGCCGAGGTCCTCGAACTCGATCTCGATCAGCGTCTCGCGCTCGTCGCGGTCCCAGATCCAGGTGAAGGCGAGGCGGCGGGGGCGGTCGATCTCGGTGTAGCGACCGCCGCCGCCGTGCTCGACGTCCTTGTGGGGGTCGCGCATGACGACGCGCAGGGCGCCGCCGACCCGCAGGTCGACGGACGCCTCGCAGGTTTCCCAGTCGTAGCCGGCGTGGTGCCAGCGGCGCAGCACCTCCTCGCTGGTCCAGGCGTCGAAGACGTCCTCGGCCGGGGCCTGGAAGGTGCGCTCGATCAGCAGCGTCGTCGCCTGGCTCAT